>JAVROG010000433.1:0-7448 GCA_032162865.1 Mycobacterium sp.
CACCTGCTGCTTGACGTCGACGGTTGCCTGCTGGGCCAAGTATGGCTGCACGGTCGCGCCGGCGAAGGCCGCGGAACCCACAAACAAGGCGACAAGCAGCGCTACCAACGCCGCGGCCCACCGGCCAGTTCGTTTCTTCGCCGGAGCAACGGCCTCGGCGCCGTCGGCCTCGGTCGTGTCGCTGGCCTCGGTCGCGTCGCTGGCGTCGGCATCACCGGGCTCATCTGATTCAGGCTCTGCCGTCTCGGATTTTTCCGTCGAATCAACTTCCGCTGCGCCGTCTACCGCGGTGTCCGCCTGGGCTTCGTCATCCCGGTCCTCGACGGTCAGATCACCTTCTGCAAGTTGCTGATCTTCCATTGATTCCCTTCCTGCTTAGCCGTCGCCGACCAACGGTTGGTGTTCTCGAAAACCTGTTTGCCGTCCGGCGACTTGGAGGTGACATCGGTAGCCACCAGCACGGTGACGCTGCCGTCGTCATTCCACCTTTCGACGCCGGCGTCCAGGATGGTTCCGGTGGCGCGTTCGGCGCGCGCGACCTGGAGCAGGATCTCGTTGGCCTGGTCCTCGAACTGCTTATGGAAGTCTCCGGTCGCCTGGCCCAGCATGCGATCGATGTAGTCGTTGGCGTGAAACGGATCGATGGACGTGAACCCGACCATGAACCATTTGACGTAGTTGACCGCCTCGGTCTCCTGGTCCGCGGCGCGCTCACGGCTTTGGTGACTGACCAACATCAGGGTGGACAGCGTGATTGCCGCCACCATCACCAGCGTCGCGATGGTGGTGACAACCGGCAGTTCCCACCGCCTCGTCGGCAATGGCTGCGGGACGAGCAGTGATTCCTCACCCGGTTGAAACTTTCGGCGTGGGCTCATTTGCCGTTCCCCGGCGGCGGCTTCGGTTTGGTCACCACAGTCAGATCGTCAACGCGCCAATGGTCGTCGCGGTCTTTGACGAATTTCACCCGGACGCTGGCGGTGATGTACCGGACGTCATCCCCGGCGCCGCGCCGGCCTTGCATGAACAGCAACATCGTCGCGCGATCCGGTGTGGCCGCCAAGATCGAGCTCGCCGAGGCCAGATACTCATTGATGACTGGATGGCCCTTCGCCACCGCCTGCTGCTGAGCGGCCAATTCGGGCCGATATCTGTCTGTGGTCAGCGACAGCGCGTGGTCGAAGTTTTCCCGCAGAGTCTTCGGGTCGTAGGTCAGCATCTGTTCAACGATGCGCGGACCCTGTATTGAAATTTCGGCGCGAGCCTTGTCGGTAGCCTGGACCCTCCCGTATACGACCTCGTAGCCCACCGCGGTTCCGTCCAGGCACAACGTCGCCGCGGTGAGCAGGGCCACGGCAGTCCATTGCCTGACCTTCTCGGGCCGCTCGTGCGGTACGACGCGCAGCACCTCGGTGCGCGTGAGCATGTCGGCGAAGGTGCGGCGCTCGGGATCCCACAGCGGCCACAGCCAGCCGATCAGCAACGCTGCGGTGTCGAGCAGGTGGGCAAGATCCCGCAGTAGCAACCACCACGGGCTGATGTGTGTGCCGTCGCGCCGTACTACTGCGATGCCGAACAGAGCGCGACCCAAACTCCAACCGGTGATCGTCGGCAAGAGCAACCGGTTGACCAACACCAGGAGGACGACCGCGCCCAACACGCAGAGGCATACCCACCACCAAACGCCCCGCGCCGGCAGCGTGAACGAGGTCAACGCCAGGGTCACGACGACCGCGAGACCCGGCAGGACGTCGACGGAAAACGCAGCGGCACGTAACCCCCACGGGGCCAAGGCCTTCTCGGGTAGGTCCTGGGCGACGTCCGTGGTCTGTGCCTTTTCGACCACCACCGTCACTTCGTCACCTGGTCGAGTTTCGAAATCTTGTAGCTGCCGTCTGTCGGCGTCATCTTCACGCGCAGGCGGTAGCCGGTCTCCTGATCCTGCGCCTGATCGTTGGACACCTTGACGCGCACCGCGATAAGCACGTCGATGGTGCCGTCGGGGTTATTGCGCTCGACCGCTGCCCGCATGTCAGACACCTGAAGGTGCACGTTCGCGGCCTGATACGCCTGAACGAGCATGCTGCTGTAGAGCAACGCCTGGGTGCGGTACTGGTCGGTGCCGCAGTCGATGATCTTCTGTTCACTCGCGGCGATGCTGGTGATGTCGGGTGCCTGTGTCGCGGCGACACAGTCCTTCGCCAGTTGCAGGGCCGCCGCGTCGTTGTGCGAGATCTCATTGATTTGCTGGTTGTAGCGCAGCGCCATGTAGCCGCCGCCCGCGATGGCCCCGGCGAAAATGACCAGCACGGCAGCGATACCGGCCAACCACACCCGGTTGAGTCGGGATGGGCGCCGTACATCGTCGTCGGCGACCGTCTCCGCAGAGGTCGGGTCCTCGGCCCCGTCCGAATCCTCAGCCGTCACCTCAGAGCTAGTCGGGTCGGCTCCGGCCTCGGATTTCTTCGAATCCTCAGCCGTCACCTCCGTGCCCAGCGAATCGTCCTCGTCGATGGGGTTCAGCCGGCTGGCGCCAGCATCTCCTTCCATCCGTCGTCTCCTGTTTTGGTTGAGTTTGCGACGGAGTATTTGACACCGTCGGGCCCCACCAGCTCACCGCTCTGCGGACTGTACACCGCGGAGGGGGGTCCGCCCGGAGTGTAGACGCAGGGGTTGGGCTGTTGTCCGTTGCACTGCACGCCGCCCGTTCCGGGCCGGGTCAGCGGATCGCTGACCGGCGGTGGAGTGAGGCCACCCGGGGGCAGCCGGTCGGCCGGCAGCGGGTTCATTCCGTTGTTCACCGTTGGTGCCGGGACCACCATTCCGGGCTTCACCGGCTGATCGCAGCGTGCCGCGGGTGCCGGGCAGGTAAGGAGCTGGTTCGGGTCCCCAATCCAGGGGTTGGTGCCCGCCGGTTCGTACGGTTTGGTGCTGCGGCACTCCCGCGGCGTGGCAGCCCGCTTGCCGGGAACGTCCACACACGGGATGTTCCGCGAGCCACGCACGCTGTTGGACGGCGTGTCCATCGGAATCTTGCAGTAAGTACCGACTGGCAACGCTGCCGGGCTGGTGTCGGCGAACGAACGCCACTGCTCGGCTGGGATGAAACCGGTCAGACACGGCGGCGGTTGGTTGATCGCCAGCGCCAGGTCAAGGGCGGCCTGGTTCGTGAACGGCGCGCCCACCGTCTGCGCGATCGACGCGCCCTGCGGCAGGAACACCAACACCTGTTCCAGACCCTTGTGGTAGCGCTTGAGCAGATCGAACACGACTTCGAGGTTCGCCAGCGTTTGTGGCAGCGAATCCCGCACGTCGGTGAATACCTCGTTCACCTGATCAGCTGTCGGAGCGGCCTGGGTCAGCACGCTGCGCAGGTGCTGGTCCTCCTGCGCGCTCTGCGCGGCCAGCACATTGAGGTTGTGCGACCAGCGTTGAATCGCACCGTTCGAATTCGCCTGGCTTTCCAGCACCGGGCCGGAATTTTGAATGATGTCGTTGACGTCGCCGATCTGGTTTTTGAAATCGCCCACCAGAGCCTGGGTGGCGTCGGTGAGCCGCTGCAGGGCAGGGCCTAATCCACCGACGGCCTGCGCGGTTTCATCGAGCAGCACCGGGATCTTCTCTTTGGGCAACACTGAAAGCCCACGGTTGGCGGTGTCCAACGCCGGCCCGATCTCGCTGGGCACCGTGCCCTTGGTAATGGTTGCACCGGATGCGAAGAACTTCCCGGGGTTGCCGTCCGATACCAGGTCGAGGTACTGCTCACCGACTGCGGACACCGAGTGCACATTGGCGACCGCATCGATCGGAATCTTGTAACGACTGTCGATACTCAGCTTCGCCTTGGCCCCCGTCGGGGTCGGGTCGACCTCGAGCACCTTGCCGATGGTGACGCCTCGATACGTCACGTTCGCCGTCGGATAGAGCCCACCCGATGCCGGCAGGTTGGCCGTCAGCTCGTAGCGCCCGATCCCTACCAGGGTGGGGATCTGTAGGTAGTAAATCCCTAGCACCGACAACGCAACCACTGTCAGTGCCGTGAAGATCATCAGCTGTCGCTTGATGAAAGGAGTCAGCATTGGCCTCGCTCCGCCCTTTCCACCAGCGGCCCGCCCGGCGCGTCGTTCGGATTCGACGTGTAACGGACATCAGGAATCATCGACTCGGGGTCGCGGCCGAATGACTGCTCGATCGCGCGCAGCGCTCCGGAAAGCCCGGTCCCGCTCAGCACCGCGTTGTCGACCGAGCTGAGGGTCACGTCGATCGTCGCGTTCACGTTCATGTAGTCACCGCGTAGGACCTTCGGCACAGCGTCGACATCGAACGGCTGCGTGAGGATCAACTTCAGCGCGCCGATCAGATAGGGCGACCCACGGCCCAATTCGCGCAACGGGCATTGCAGCAATTGCAGGTCGGTATGCAGATTGGGGCGCGTCTCCGACAGGTACTGGTCGGCGGCCCCGCTCAATCGTCCGACCGAATCGACGGCGTTGATGAGCAGGTTCTTCGTCTCGGCGAAGTGCTTGATCAGCGGCGGGAAGTCCGTGAGTACACGCTCCAGCACGTCGTTCCGATTGCCTACATAGGTCAACAGTCGGTTCGTCGAGTCGATCGCGTGCGTGATGTCGTCGCGCTGCTCGTTCAGCTGCCGGGTGAAGGTATCAAGCTTGTTGAGGAAGCCACGGATCTGTTCCCCGCGCCCCTTGAAGATGGCGTAGACCTCGTTCTGCAGCACTTCCAGGTTTTGGATGCCGCCGCCGCGCAAGATCAAGGAGACCACGGCCAACGTCTGCTCGATGTTGGGATAAACGGACGAATTCTTCAGCGGGATGACGTCGCCGTTTCGCAGGTTTTCCCTCGACCGGTCTTCCGGAGAGATCAACTCCACGTGTTGCGAGCCCAGCAAGCTGGTCTGGCCGATCTTCAACTGGGTGTTCTTGGGAAGCTTGACGTCCTTTTTCAAGCCGAGCGTCAGGGTGGCTATCCAGTTCTTGAGCTCGATCTTGCGAATAGACCCAACCTCGACGTCGGCGACCATCACCTTGCTGTTGCCGTTGATCGCCAGCGTGTCCGGAACCTGCGCGTAGACGACGTAAGCCCCGTCCCCGCTGCCGGGAGCTCCCGGAATCGCCACTTGGGAGATCCCTTTCCAGCCGCAGGAGCTCAGCATCAGGGTGGCCAGTAGCAGCACCAGCACTTGCCAGGTCCGACGCCGGACCCCGCTCAACACGCCGATCGCGCTCACTGACCCCCTCCTACCTCAGCCGGCAGTGGTGCGCCGACGGCCGCGGCCGGTCCTGGCGCGGGCACTGGAGCCACCGGGCCGGGGAGTACCCCTGGCCCCGGCGGCGGCGGCGGGATCGGCACCTGAGGAGCCTGCAGGCCGATCGGCGGCACAATCGGGTTCTCGTCGTAAGCGTTGGGCGGTCCAGGCGGCGTCTGCAACGTGGACTGGACCGGCTCGATGTCGGGTCCGCCCATGAGCTCAGCCAATGACTCGGCCGTCATCAGCCCAGCCGTGATCGGGCCCACCTGCGTTCCCTGCATACCCGGGGCGACAATCCAGCCGTGCTGGGTGTTGCGGTGCGACGTCGGGGTGTCCGGCACCCAGATCCCCGGAACGGTCGTGTCTTTATACCCATTGGGCGGCTGCAACCGCGGTTCGGAGTACGCAACCTCCTTAGGCAGCACCTCCGCGGTGCTGAACAGGTTGAGCCCGAACGGGAAGTAGTTGAACTTGATCGCATCGAGCACCGGCGCCAAGTATTGCGCACAAAGCTCAGCAGACTCCTGATACCCCAGCCGGCTGCCCGCCTGGACCGAGCTGCAGACGAACTGCATCGGGTTGGCGAAGCTGGTGATTTCGGGCACAGCGACAACCGAGCCATGCGACGGGTGGTAGATCATGTTCACGTTTGCCGCGGCCGTCGGAAGGACGTGCAACGCGGTCTCCAACCCGTTCAGGGGCTCCGGCTGCAGCAGCGTGTTGGTCACATCGGCCAAGTTGTTGATGTCGTGGGTCAACACCTCGCGGTTCTTGTCGAGGAACGGACGAATCGTCGTCAGCAACTCGTCTAACTGACGTATCGCACCGGCCAGGGCGTGGTCGGAGCTGGCCAGGCGACCGGTGACATCGGCCAGGTTCTGGTTCAACGCCACGAACTGCTTGTCGTCCTGATGCAGCGCATTGACGAACAGCGCCAGGCTCTTGATCACGGCAAAGAAGTCGCCACGGCCTTCGTTGAGGGCCGTGAACGCCTTCGACAAGTTGTCCAGCGTGGTGTTGAGCTGCTTGCCCTTACCCGACAGGCCGTTGGCGAATGAACTGATGACCTCACCGAACGGCCCGGTCGGCTGCGCCTCGGTGGGTCCGAGCTTGGAGATGATGTTAGTGATGCTGTTGCGCAGCTCGTCCCACTCGACCGGAACCTGGGTCCGCTCCAGCGGGATGACCGCGTTGTCGCGCAGCACCGGGCCGCCCTTGTACGGCGGCTCCAACTGGATCGCCCGGGAGGCAACCAGGGTCGGGTTGAGGACCATCGCCGAGGCGTTGGCCGGCACCTTGTACTTGTTTTCGTAGTGGAAGGTCACCTTCATCTTGTCGCCGGACGGCTCGATCTTGTCGATCGTGCCGACCTTCATGCCCATGATCTGAACCTTGTCGCCGGCGTACAGCGCGTTCGCTTCCGAGAAGTAGGCGACCACCGTGTTGTTGGTCAGCGACTGATAGGTATTCCAACCGAAGTAGCCGACGACCCCTACGAGTGCGACGACAACGATTGCGATGACAACCGTCGTCTTGGACATCTGGGGCAACCGGATGTTGCGGACGTCAAAGATGGTGCTCAATTCTGGCTACCTCCCGCTGCACCGCTACCGCCCGATCCGCCCGGGTTGATGAACGGACCCGGCAGCTGCGGTCCGGGCCCCGGCGGTGCCGGCGGCCCCGGGGGCAGCCCAGGTGCGAATGTTGACGGTGGTCCTACCGGCCCCGCCGGCCCCAGCGGCTCGGTGCGAGAGCCCGGTGGGGTGTTCGGCGGCAGCGGCACGGGTGTACCGGGAACCTCCGGAGCAGGGTCGCCCGGCCGCCCGGCGATCGGGACGCCCGGTGCCGGCTGCACGCCGTTGGGGTTGGGCGGCGATACCTGGATGTCCAGTGGAGCCGGGAATCCCATTCCACCGAACGGACCGACGTTGAGGCCGAGGCAGGGCAGCGGGTTCTCGGGCCGGGGCTTGCCGTCGGGCGGCGGGTTGTAGGAGCACGGCGACCCCGGGGGTACGGCCGGTCCCGGGTGCTCCGGGGTGCCCTCCAGCAGCACCGGCGGCGGCGGCGGCGCACCGTTGGGGAACCGGGTTCCGTTGGGGTCGGGGAATTTCGATGCCGGCAGACCGGCGCTGCGCCAGAACTCTTCGGGATCCAGGCCACGTTTCTTGAAGGCGGCGTCGAT
>JAVROG010000434.1:0-4947 GCA_032162865.1 Mycobacterium sp.
TCATCCTGACCAGCGGCACCACCGGCACCCCCAAGGGCGCGAACCGCAGCACGCCGCCCACCTTGGCGCCGGTCGGCGGCATCCTGTCGCATGTGCCGTTCAAGGCCAACGAGATCACCTCGCTGCCAGCGCCGATGTTCCACGCGTTGGGCTTCCTGCACGCCACCATCGCGATGTTCCTGGGCTCGACGCTGGTGCTGCGCCGCAAGTTCAAGCCGCCGCTGGTGCTCGAAGACCTCGAGAAGCACAAGGCGACCGCCATGGTTGTCGTGCCGGTGATGTTGTCGCGACTGTTGGACGCGATCGAGAAGATGGACAAGAAGCCCGATCTCTCCAACTTGAAGATCATCTTCGTGTCCGGATCGCAGTTGGGCGCCGACGTGGCCAGCCGCGCGCTCAAAGATTTCGGCCCGGTCATCTACAACATGTACGGCTCGACCGAGATCGCGTTTGCCGCCATCGCCGGACCCAAGGACCTGGAGAAGGACCCGTCGACGGTTGGGCCGGTGGTCAAGGGCGTCAAGGTCAAGATCCTCGACGACAACGGCAAGGAGAAGTCGCAGGGCGAAGTCGGCCGGATCTTCGTCGGCAACGCGTTCCCGTTCGAGGGCTACACCGGCGGGGGCCACAAGGAGATCATCAACGGCCTGATGTCCTCGGGCGATGTCGGCTACTTCGACGAAGACGGTCTGCTCTTCGTGAGCGGTCGCGACGACGAGATGATCGTCTCCGGCGGCGAGAACGTGTTCCCTGCCGAAGTCGAGGACTGTCTCAGCGGGCACCCCGAGGTCGTGGAGGCCACCGCGATCGGCGTCGAGGACAAGGAGTACGGCCACCGGCTGCGCGCGTTCGTGGTCAAGAAGGAAGGCTCGGATGTCGACGAGGAGACACTCAAAAAGCACGTGAAGGACGAGTTGGCCCGCTACAAGGTGCCGCGCGAAGTGGTCTTCCTTGACGAGCTGCCCCGCAACCCCACCGGCAAGATCCTCAAGCGTGAACTGCGTGAGATGGAAGTCGACGGCAAGAGTGGCGACGACAAGGGCAGCGACAAGGGCAGCGATAAAGGCAGCGATAAAGGCAGCGCGAAGAACGGCGGCGCCAAGAAGGACGCCGACAAGAGCGAAGACAAGAGCGGCAGCGCGAAAAAGGACGACGACAAGGCCAGCGCTGACGAAAAAAGCAAGGATTCCGAAGCTAAAGCCTAAGAGGGCCTGAGAAGGCCCAAGAAGGCCTCAAAAGGCTAAGCCCTGCGCTTCACCGCCGGGCCTGGATCACCCGGGTGATCTGGGCCGAGAGTCTCGGGTCGACCAGCAGTTGCTCGATGAGCGCGGTGATCACCTCCTGGCCGGTCACCCGGGCCACGCCTAGCCGATCGGCGGCGTCACGCTGCCAGATGTCCAGGCCCCGGTGTGTGGCCGCGGACAGGTCAACGGTTCGCCGGGTCCGTGCAGCGCGCGGAGAGGGGTTGCGCTGATGCGCCAGCGACATGTCCACAGTCGCGTGCTCGCGCATCCCTGGGGACTGCGGCTGTCGAAAGTTGGCGAAGCGCTCGGTTGGCACCCCGTCCCCGGTTGGCACCATGGGATTTGAATTGCTACTCAATGCCATGACCTTCCTTGCCCGGGTTAGTCAGTAAGTCAGTCTAGGGCGCGTACCTTAGCCTTTGCTGTACGTCATTTGACTAGTTTGCGGAATGATTACATGAGTGGCCGAAGCGTCAGTTTTATGACGTCTCCGCCGCTGGAATCACTGAATGGCGGAACCGCGTATGTCAGTAACTCAGGACTTCAGTAGCGCGCGCGAAAAGCGCAGTTCAGTAGCCACTGATCGTAGCTGATTGAATCAGTAATGGCGCTGCTGGCGTCAGTATTTGCATGGTGGACCTTTTATTTACAGCTGAATCAAAACATATTTCCATGGTTTGCCCAGGAATTTCTGAATAACGTTTGTGGTGTCAGTTCTAAAGCCAAAAAGGAGTTCACGATGTTGTTCTCATTGCGTTCGGTCCGCATCGCGGCGGTCGGTGCGGCGAGTGCCGGCGCGCTGACGTCGGCGCTGCTGTTCGGCGCCGTCCCGATGGCGCAAGCCGCGCCGACCGGCCCCGGCACCATCGTCGCTACCGCGGGGCCGTCACTCATTCCGGTCCGCGGCGGCAATGGTGGGTGGGGCCATGGTCCCGACCACGGCTTCGGCCATGGCGGTTGGGGAGGCGGCTGGGACCACCGACCCTGGTGGCGGTGGTGGTGACCTGAAGCCGAGTCCGTGACCTACGGATCGCGAGGCAGGCCGAGCAGCCGTTCGGCGATGATGTTGAGCTGCACCTCAGACGTGCCGCCGTAGATCGTGGTCGCACGGCTGCCCAGCAGGTAATCGGCCCATTTGCCCTGCAGCTCATCGGGGTCCCCGATCGCGGCATCGGTGCCGAAGGAGGACACCGCGAACTCGGCATAGCCCTGGCCGGTGTGCATCCCCAACAGTTTGGAGATCGCGGCCGACGGCATGGCGTCACCGCCGGCGAGGGTCAGCAGCGTGGACCGCAAATTGAGCACCTTGACGGCCTGCCCCTCGGCGATCAACTGGCCGGCACGGTGTCGGGCTACCTGGTCGAACTGGCCGTCGCGCACAAACTCGACGAACTGGGTCAGGTTGGCCAGGAAATTCAGGTCGGTGCCGCCGATCGAAACCCGCTCGGCGGTCAGGGTGTTGCGGCTGACCTCCCAGCCCCGGTTCACCTCGCCGACCACCAGGTCGTCGGGCACGAACACGTCGTCGATGTAGACGGTGTTGAAAAATTCCTGGCCGGTGAGTTCTCGCAGCGGCTTGACCGTCACGCCTTCGCTCTTCATGTCCAGCAGGAAGTAGGTGATGCCATTATGTTTTGGAGCGCTCGGGTCCGTGCGCGCCAGCAAGGCACCCCACTGCGAATACTGTGCGGCGGTGGTCCAGATCTTCTGGCCGGTGATGCGCCAGCCACCGTCGACCTTGGTCGCCTTCGTACTCAGCCCGGCCAGGTCCGACCCGGCACCCGGCTCGGAGAACAGCTGGCACCAGATCATCTCGCCGCGGAAGGTGGGCGGCAGGAAGCGCTGCTGCTGCTCTTCGGTGCCGAACGCGACGATCGACGGAATGAGCCAGGCCGCGATGCCGACCTGCGGTCGCTTAACGCGGCCGGCGGCGAACTCCTGGGCAATGAGGATCTGCTCGACCGGGTTTGCCGCGCGCCCCCACGGCTTGGGCAGGTGCGGCAACACCCACCCGGCCTCGGCGATCGCCACCGTGCGGGACTCGCGGTCCATCTTCTTCAAGGCGTCAACTTCGGCCCGGATCTCCGCCCGCAGCTTGTCGGTCTCGGGGTCCAGGTCGATATCCACCGCGCGCAATCCAGTGGTGGTCGCGGCGTGCACCACGCGCTGCGGGTAGTCCGAGGCGCGGCCGAAGCAGGCGGCCAGCATCAGCGCGCGGCGGTAGTACACGTTGGCGTCGTGCTCCCAGGTGAAGCCGATGCCGCCGTGCACCTGGATGCAGTCCTGCGTGCACCGCTGGGCTGCGGCCGGTGCCAGCGTTGCCGCAACCGCCGCCGCGAACTCGACGTGAGCGCTCTTGCCCTCGCCCGTCTCGTCCAAAGAGCGGGCGGCGTCCCACACCGCGGCGGTGGCCCGCTCGGTGTCGGCGATCATCTCGGCGCACTTGTGTTTGATGGCTTGGAACTGTCCGATCGGCCGACCGAACTGTTCGCGGATCTTGGCATAGCCCGATGCGGTCTCGGTCGCCCAGCGGGCCACGCCCACCGCTTCGGCCGACAGCAGCGTCGTCATCAGCGCATGCGCGATCGTCCTGCTCAGGTTTTCCAGCACCACGTCGTCGCCGACCTCGACGGCGTTGGCCCGCACTTGGGCGATGGGCCGCAGCGGATCCACGCTCTGCACGGGTTCGATCTCGACCTGCTCGGATCGCAGCACCACCCACTCTTCGCCGCTGTCGATGGCAACCGGCAGCACTAGGATGGAGGCCTGCGCCGCGGCGGGTACCGCGCGGACTTCGCCGCGGATCACCAAGATGTCCCCCTGCCGGGTGGCGGTCAGCCCGGAGTCCAGTGCGTAAGCGGCGACGGCCGACCCGGAAGCCAATTCGGCGAGCACCTTGGCATCGGGGTCGTGCGCGGCGATGAGTGCGCTGGCGATCGCCGACGGCACGAAAGGACCGGGTACCGCCCCGTGGCCGAACTCGGCCAGCACAATGGCCAGTTCGAGGATGCCGAAGCCCTGACCGCCGACCGATTCGGCCAGATGGACACCCTGCAGTCCCTGCTCCGCCGCGACCTGCCAGTACGGCGGTGGATTCTCGACCGGCGTCTCCATCGCCGCGTGCAGCACCTCCGATGGCGCTACCCGCGCCACCAGGGACCGCACCGAATCGGCCAGGTCTTGATGTTCGGGGGTGATCGCGATCGGCATTGGTCGCCTTCCCTTGCTCTTGCTGATTCACCTCAAGCTAACAACCGGTCGGTTGGTTGACCACATTGGCCAGTAGTCGTCCGGACACCGCGACACTGACACCAGGCACACGACTCGCCGCCGCGGGTGTGCGCTGCGTCAATCTCGGGTCGAGAAGGCGCGCACAGAGTTTCTCAGGGCCACCGTGCGGCGATCCACCCGGCGATCATGTGGGCCTGCTCGTCGCGAGCACCGGGGGTGGTGAAGTAGTGGTCGGTGTCGATGGCGGCCTGGGCTTTGTCGGTGCTGGCCAGCGCGTCGTGAATGCGCCTGGCGTCCGACGGGAAAACGCCGGTATCGGCCTCGGCATTGATCACCAGCGCCGGGCAGGTGATGCGGCTCAGGTGCGGTTCGGCCCGGGTCTGCGCCACCCGCAGGCTCCACATGCCGAGCCAGTTGCGCAGCGTGCACGCCGCGGCGATGCCGCGCGCGGAGCGGTTCGCCTTCACCGGGA
>JAVROG010000435.1:0-7067 GCA_032162865.1 Mycobacterium sp.
GTGTTCATCGGCGTCCAACAGATCCAACGACGACAACCGCCGCCCCGGATCAGCGGTCATCGCCACCAACACCCGCTCCAACCGATCAACCAACCCCTCAACACTGGCCGCATCGAACACATCGGTGTCGTATTCGACGCGGATCCCCAGTTCGTGACCGGGCAGCGCTTGCAGCGTCAGCGGGTAGTGGTTGGATTCGCGGCCGGTGACGTCGGTGACGGTCACTTCGTGGTCACCGGATAGCGCGGCGGCGTCGATCGGGTAGTTCTGGTACACGAACAGGGTGTCGAACAGTTTGTCCTGGCCGGTGATCCGGTGGATCTCGTTGAGTGCGAGGTGCTGATGCTCGAGGGTGTCGTTGTAGACGCCTTGCAGCTGGTCGAGTAGCGCAATGGTGGTGGTGGCCGGCGTGATGTTCGCCCGCACCGGCACTGTGTTGATGAAGAGGCCCACCATCGATTCGGCGCCAGCCAGCTCGGTCGGCCTGCCCGAGACCGGGGTGCCGAAGACGACGTCGTGCTGGCCGGTGAGCCAGCACAGCAGCTGCGCGTAGGCGCCCTGCAGCACGGTGTTGACGGTGGTATGACACGTGCGGGCCAGCTCCCCGACGGCCCGGGTGAGCGTGTCGGGCAACTGAAACGAATCCACGCCGCGGCGCCCCAGCCCTAGCGGGACCGGTGGGGCCACCAGGGTGGGGGTTTCGAAGCCGGCCAGCGCCTCCGCCCAGGCCGCCCGGGCGGCATCGAGGTCACGATCGGCCAGCCAGGTCACAAAGCTGCGGTACGACCCGGCCGCACCCAGCCGTTGCCCGTAATAGCCGGCGAAGATTTCGCGCAGCAGGATCGGCAGCGACCAGCCGTCGATCACGATGTGGTGACTGGTCAGCACACACCGGTGTCGGCCTGGTGCGGTGCGGATCAATGCCACCCGGAAAGCCGGCTGGTCGGCCAGTTCGCAAACCGCGGCGCGATCGGCGGCGCACTCCCGCGCAATCTGCCCGTCGACGTCGACATCGACGCCGCCGCCGTCTAGCTCGACGTAGCGCCATCCCGCCACCGGGTCGGCCGGGATGATCTGCACCGGCTCGTCGAACCGGTCGGTGAATCGGGACACCAAATGCGGATGCCGGATAGCCAGCGCGTGCACCGCATCGCGCAGCCGGTCGGTATCAAGTGGGCCGGTCACCGTGATACCCAGCTGCACCACGTACATCTCGTCATCGGTGCGGTGTGCGGTGCCGGCGTGGAAGAGCAGACCCTGCTGGAGCGGGGTCAACGGCAGGATGTCAGCGATTTGGTGTTGTCGGGCGAGCTCGTCGATCTGCTGCTGGCTCAGCCGGGCCGGCGCGATATCCGAAGGCGTCAACCCACCTCCACCGCGGCGCACGTGCGCGCAGATGCCCGCCAGGGCCGCAGACCACAACTGGCTCAGCCTGTTGACCGCGGCGTGGTCCAGCGCCGAGGTCGCCCACGTCCAGGTGCCGTGCAGCTGCGGGCCGGTGTCGGTGTCGGTGGTGACGGCGTTGAGCTCCACGGTGTGCGCCAGCGGCATCGGCACCGCGGTGCCGGTGAGCGGCGAGCCATCCTGGCTGATCCGCCACAAATCGGCCGGGGAGGCACCGCGCTCGCCCGCCCCGCCGCCCATCCGTCCCAGATAGTTGAACCCGATCATCGGGTCGGACCCGCCCAGCTCGACATCGCTGTTCAAATAGCGCAGCACACCGTAGGTCAACGGGTCCGGCAGGGCTCGCAGCTGCTCTTTGGCGTCCTTGATCAGCGCCCCCAGCCCCGCCTCACCGGCGATCACCTGCGCCCAGGACAGCCCGCCCACCGTCCCACCTAATTGCCCCCCGAGTTTCAAAGACACCGGGTACTTGGTCGTGAACCAGCCCACGGTGCGCGTCAAGTCCACTTCGGCGTCGCCCAGCTCCTCAACGCGGCCGTGACCCTCCACCCCGATGCCGATCGGCGCGCCGCCATCGCTGCCGGCAAGCCCTAGGAACTCAGCCCACGCCAGCCCGAATGCGATCAATAAGATCTCGTGGATCCCGGCGTGAAACGCCGCCGGCACTTCGCCGAGCAGCATCCGGGTGGTCTCGACATCCAGCGACTCCAACAGGCGCCCGGCGCTCACATAGGTATCCACCGCCGGTTGCACGGCCGGCAGTGCCGCCGGCGTCGCTGCCACCTGCCGCCACGTGTCTGCGAACCCGACGACTTCTGGGCGACGCGCATAGTCAGCGAGCAGCTCAGCCCATCGGGCGAACGACGTACCCGCCGCCGGCAATGCGACGGGTTGTCCGTTGTGGTGTTGGGCCCAGGCGATGTTGAGGTCTTCCAACAGGATTCGCCACGACACGCCGTCCACGACCAGGTGGTGAATGATCATCACGAGCTGGCCCGCCGGGGCCACCCACAGTGCGCTGAGCATGACGCCGGCGGTCGGGTTCAACCGCGACCGCGCCGCTACCAGCGCCTCATCGGACAATACGTCCACGGACTGCAGGCACCCGCCGGCATCGACCGAACCGGGTTCGGGCACCTCGAGCGACCATTCCTCGGCGCCCAGGCCGTCCACGCGCAGCCGCAGCATCGCGTGCCGATCCAGCAGCGCCTGCAGCACGGTCACCACGTCGGCCTCGGTGACACCCGCTGGGGCCTGCGTCACCAGCGTCTGGTTGAACTGCTCGACCGGGCCGCCGGTCCTTTCCACGCCGAACAGCCAGCGCATGATCGGCGTGGCCAGCACCGGCCCGGTGCCCTCGTCGATCGGGCCACCGTCACCATGGGCGACCCCGGTAACCCGGGCCAACCGGGCCACGGTCTGCTCCACGAAAATGTCGCGCGGCTTGAAGATGACGCCGTTGGCCCGGCCCCGGGCCACCACCTGCATCGACAAGATGCTGTCGCCACCCAGCTCGAAGAACGAGTCGTCCACCCCGACCCGGTCCAATCCGAGGACCTGGGCGTAGATGTCGGCCAGGATCTCCTCGGTCGCGCTGCCCGGTGCGCGGTAACGATCGGCGTCGGTGTATTCGGGTGCCGGCAGGGCGCGGGAGTCGAGCTTTCCACTGACGGTCAACGGCAACGCATCGAGGACCACGATCGCGGCCGGGACCATGTAGGCCGGGAGCCGCTCGGCCAGCGCGGCCCGCGCGGCTGCGGGGTCTAGGGGATCTGCGGTGCCGGTGACATAGCCGACGAGGCGCTTGTCACCGGGGCGGTCCTCGCGGGCGATCACTACCGCCTGCTCCACCCCAGGGCTACCGGCCAGCGCCGCTTGGACTTCGCCGAGTTCGATGCGATAGCCGCGGATCTTGACCTGCTCGTCGGCGCGGCCCAGGTAACGCAGCTGCCCGTCGGGGCCCCAGCACACCAGGTCGCCGGTGCGATACATCCGTTGTCCAGGTTGGCCCGCGCCAACGAACGGGCACGCCACGAACCGCGACGCCGTCAGCCCCGACCGGCGCACGTACCCCGCCGCCACCCCGTGACCGGCCACGTACAGCTCGCCGACCACACCAGCCGGCACCGCCCGCAACCACTGATCGAGCACGAATAGCACCGCGCCCGGCACCGGCGAGCCGATCGGCGGCGCGCCCGCCCCCGCGGTGAGTGGCGCGCTGATCGTCGCGTAGACCGTGGTCTCGGTCGGGCCGTAGGCGTTGATCATCACCCGCCCGGGCGCCCAGCGATCCACCACATTGACCGGGCAGGCCTCAGCGGCAATCACCAACGCCGTCGATTCCAGACCCTCAGGCGACAACACCCCTACCGCCGAAGGGGTTTGGCTCAACACGGTGACCTGTTCGGCGACCAGCAAGGCGTGGAATTCCTCGGGCGAGCGCGTTACCGACTCGGGCACCACGACCAGCCGCCCACCATGCAGCAGCGCACCCCAGATCTCCCACACCGAGAAGTCGAACGCCAGCGAGTGACACTGTGCCCACACCTGTCCCGGCTCCAGCCGAATGCCCACCGCGAGTGAGTCGAACAAACGGGTGACGTTGTGGTGGGTGACGGCCACCCCTTTGGGGACACCGGTGGTTCCCGAGGTGTAGATGATGTGGGCAATATCGTCGGGTGCCGGTGCCGGCAAGCCTATGGCGGGGCAGGTCTGGATTCGCGGGTCCTCGACATCGATGACCTGCAGATCGCACCCGTCCAGCCGGTCGGCCAGCCCGGTGGTGGTGAGCGCGGCGATCGGCGCGGCGTCGGCAACCATGAACCCGACCCGGGCCGCGGGCAGCGCAGGGTCGATCGGCAGGTACGCCGCCCCGGTCTTGAGCACCGCCAACATCGCCACGATCGCTTCAGTCGACCGCGAAAGCAGCAGCGCCACACAGTGTCCCGGGTTCACACCCTGGCCGAGCAGCAGGTGCGCCAACCGGTTGGCGGCCTCGTCCAGCTCCAGGTAAGTCATTGAGCGGCCCTCGAAGGTCACCGCCATCGCCTCGGGCGTGCGGGCGACCTGGGCGGCCCATAGCGTCGGAATCGACACAGGGGCCGAGGCTCGGGCCGGGGCAGTTAATACCGCCCGGTTGCCCCACCCATCCAGCCGGGCCTGCTCGCCGGCATCGAGCACGTCGATCGACGACAACCGCTGGGTGGGGTCGGCCGTCAGTGCCGCCAACAGCCGCTGCCAACGGCCGATCAGCGCCTCGATGCTGTCGGTGTCGAACACATCGGTGCGGAACTCCACCGCGCCACCAAGCCCGGCGGGCTCCCCGGCCTCGCTCCATCGCTCCCCCAGCGAAAACGCCAGGTCCATGCGCGCCGTTTGGGTGTGCAGCGGCAGCGGCGTGACCTCCAGGTCGCCCAGCGCCGACCCGGCGGCGGGGTTGTCCTGTCCGCCGAAGTTCTGCCAGCCCACCAACACCTGCACCAGCGGGTGATGACCCAGGCTGCGGGTGGGGTTGAGCCGCTCCACCAGCACCTCGAAGGGCACGTCTTGGTGCTCGAAGGCGGCCAGGCTGCGGCCCCGCACCTGGGTCAGCAGCTCGGCAACGGTGGGATCGCCGGCCAGGTCCACTCGCAGCACCAAGGTGTTGACGAAGAATCCCACCAGTTCGTCGAGCGCGGGGTCGCCCCGCCCTGCGATCGCGAACCCCACCGCCACATCGGAACTGGCGCTGACCTTGGCGAGCAGCACCGCGAGAGCGGCCTGGACCACCATAAAACTGGTCGCATTGTGCTCGCGGGCCACCCGACGAACCTGTTGCTGTAGTTTGGCGGGCCAGACGAACTCCAGCTGGGCGCCGCGGTGATCGGCGACTGGCGGGTAGGGCCGATCGGTGGGCAACTGCAGTCGCTCGGGAAGCCCGGCCAGCGCATGCTCCCAGAAGGTCAACTGGGCCCCGACGCGGCTGTGCGGATCCTGCAGTTCCCCAAGCAGGGTCCGCTGCCATAGCGCGTAGTCGACATACTGCACCGCCAAAGGCGCCCAACCGGGGGCCTGCCCCGCACACCGGCTGGCGTAGGCCACTCCCAGATCACGTACCAGCGGGCCGATCGACCAGCCGTCGGCGGCGATATGGTGCACCACCGCAACCAACACATGCTCGTCCTCGCTGAGACGGAAAAGCGTTGCCCGCAAAGGGATCTCGTTAGCAAGATCGAAGCTGTAGTGCGCCGCCGTGCCGATGGCCTCATCCAGCCGGGTGGTCGGCCACCCACTGGCGTCAACGACGTCCCAGCCGACTACTGCACTTTCGAAGGCCCGCTCTGGGGGCAGCACCAGTTGCTGCGGGATCCCGTCGGGCGCCGCGAACAGGGTGCGCAGGCTTTCGTGCCGGTCGACCAGGTCGGCCAGCGCCGCACCGAACGCGTCGACGTCGAGGCGCCCGCCCAGCCGCACCGCGGTGGCCATGTTGTAGATCGGTGAGGGCCCCTGCAACTGGTCCAGGAACCACAACCGGTTCTGGGCAAACGACAACGGGACCACCGCGGGCCGTTCGCCGGCAACCAACGGCGCGAGGCGTCCCGTATTGGCACCGATACGTGGCGCCAACTGGGCAACCGTGGGCGCCTCGAACACGGTGCGCACTGCAAGATCGACGTTCAGGCCGGTGTTGATCGCTGCGATCACTCGCATCGCCGACAGCGAATCCCCGCCCAGTTCGAAGAACGAGTCGTCGACCCCAACCCGCTCCGCACCGAGCACCCGGGCGTAGATGCCGGCCAGGATCTCCTCGACCGCGCCGGTCGGGGCGCGGTAGTGATCGGCGTCGGCGTATTCGGGTGCCGGCAGGGCTCGCCTGTCGAGTTTGCCGTTCGGCGTCATCGGCAGCGCGTCGATTGCCACCACCGCCGCCGGAACCATGTATGCCGGGAGCCGCTCCGCCAACTGGGCGCGTATCTCGGCCGAGTCGGTGGTCCCGGTGATGTAGCCGACCAGGCGCTTGTCGCCGGGGCGGTCCTCGCGGGCGATCACCGCCGCCTGGTTGACCCCGTCCATTCCGGCCAGCGCGGCTTGGACTTCGCCGAGTTCGATGCGGTAGCCGCGGATCTTGACCTGCTCGTCGGCGCGGCCCAGGTATTGGAGCTGCCCGTCGGGGCTCCAGCACACCAGGTCCCCGGTGCGATACATGCGTTGTCCAGGTTGTCCCGCGCCAACGAACGGGCACGCCACAAACCGCGACGCCGTCAACCCGGCCCGCCGCCAATACCCAACGCCTACACCGGCGCCGGCCACATACAACTCGCCGACCACACCGACCGCCACCGGACGCAACCAGCCGTCGAGCACGAATAACGCCGCCCCCGACACCGGCGCACCGATCGGCGGCGCACCCGACCCCGCGGTTAAAGGCGCGCTGATCGCGACGTCGATCGTGGTCTCGGTGGGGCCGTAGGCGTTGATCATCACCCGCCCGGGCGCCCACCGGTCCACCAGCTCGGCAGCGCAGGTCTCGCCGCCCACCACCAGTACCGCCGAGTCCAACCCCTCGGGCGACAGCACCCCTAGCGCAGACGGGGTCTGACTGAGCACACTGACCTGCTCAGCGACCACCAGTGCGTTGAACTCTTCCGCCGAGCGGACCGCCGACTCGGGCACCACCACCAGCC
>JAVROG010000436.1:0-3682 GCA_032162865.1 Mycobacterium sp.
CACCGTCTTCCTGCAGTTGCTCGGTCTGCCGCTAGAGGATCTCGACAAGTTTTTAGAGTGGAAGGACGGTGTCATCCGCCCGGAGGGCGCCACCGACTGGGAAGACCGCCACGCCGCTTCGGCGCCGGTGGCGCTGGAGATCTACGAGTACTTCGACCGGGCCATCGACGACCACATCGCCAACCCGCGTGACGATGTGTTGTCCGCGATGATCGCGGCGAGCCTACGGGAGGAAGGCGGCGGCGACGCGAAAAAGTTGTCCCGCGAGGAGTTGCTCGATATCTGCTTCCTGTTCCTGATCGCGGGGTTGGACACCGTGACCGACTCGCTTGACTGCTTCTTCGTCTACCTGGCCCGGCACCCGGAGCACCGTCATCAGCTCGTCGAGCAGCCCGACATCCTGCCGCATGCCATCGAGGAGCTGTTGCGCTGGGAGACGCCGGTTCCCGGGGTTGCCCGCGTCGCCATGCAAGACATCGAGGTGGGCGGGTGCCCGATCAGCAAAGGCGAACGGGTCAGCCCGCTGCTCGGCGCGGCCAACACCGACCCGGCGGAGTTCCCGGACCCCGAACTCGTCGACTTCGCCCGCAGTCCGAACCGGCATCGCGCGTTCGGCGGGGGTCCGCACCGCTGCCTCGGATCCCACCTGGCCCGCATGGAACTGCGAGTGGCGCTGCGGGAATTCCACCGGCGAATCCCTGACTACGACATTGCGCCAGGCACCGAATTGAAGTACACCACCGCGCTGCGCTCGGTCGAAGCGTTGCCACTGATCTTCCCGGTGGCACCGGCGGAGGCGGGACGATGACGCACATCTCAGTCGACGCCGACCGCTGTGTGGGGCACGGACGCTGTTATTCACTGGCACCCGACATCTTCGATGCCGACGATGTCGGACATTCGGTGGTGCGAATCGAGGACGTCTCAGGCGAACCGGCACAGCATGCGCTCGTCGGTGCGCAGAACTGTCCCGAAGAGGCGATCACACTGACTTCGTGAGCTTCGGCGGGTCGGTCGGTACGCTGACGCAAACCATAGAAAGGGACGCCCGCACATGGAACCAAACTCGCTCGATCCGGTATCCAGCGAACGGTTATCGCACGCAGCCAAGTCGTTCACATCCGACTTATCAGTCAACGAGTTCGCGCTCCTGCACGGGGCCGGGTTCGAACCGATCGAGCTGGTGATGGGGGTTTCGGTTTATCACGTCGGGTACCAGTTCACCAACATACGGCAGCAGCAGGAACTGGGTGTCCTGACCGAGGCGACCTATCGGGCACGGTGGAATGCCATGGCGCGGATGCAAGCTGAAGCCGATTCACTCCATGCGGACGGGATCGTGGGCGTCCGCCTCACCTGGCGCCACCACGGTGAGGGCGGCGAACACCTGGAGTTCATGGCGGTCGGTACCGCGGTGCGGTACACCGAAAAGCCGGGCGCGTTTCGGCGGCCTAATGGGCAGGCATTCTCCAGCCACCTGTCCGGCCAGGACATGGTGACGTTGCTGCGATCCGGCTTCACGCCAGTGGCCTTTGTGATGGGCAACTGTGTGTTCCATATTGCCGTGCAGGGCTTCATGCAGACCCTTAAGCAGATGGGCCGCAACATGGAGATGCCGCAGTGGACCCAGGGCAACTATCAGGCACGCGAGCTGGCGATGTCCCGCATGCAGACCGAGGCCGAGCGTGACGGTGCCACCGGCGTGGTAGGAGTGCACTTCGCCATCTCGAACTACGCGTGGGGACATCACACGGTCGAGTTCTACACCGCTGGAACCGCCGTGCGCCGTACCGGCACCGGCACCGCCGAGACCATCAAGCCCACGTTCGTTCTGCCGATGGATAACTGATGGTCGAGTTCGACGCCGAGCGGGTGAGTCGCACGATCGGCGGCGCGCTCGCTGGTCCCGGTGGTGTCGCGTTGGTGGTGACGGTGTTCGCTGGTCTACCCGGGGTGATTCACACGCCGGCAAAGCGTGGGTTCTTTTCCTCCAGCCCGGAACGGACCCAGATCGGCGACTGGCGCTATGAGGTCTCCCGCGACGGCCGACTGCTGGCCGGGCATATCGTCAACGGCATCGTCATCGCCGAGGACATCTTGCTGGCCGATGCGGTGGGCCCGCACATCACGCGTTCGTTGGGCCAGATCGTCGCTCGTTACGGTGCGACGGTGGTCCCGAACATCAACGCAGCCGTCGAGGTCCTCGGTACCAGCACCGACTATCGCTACTGAAATTGCCTGTCGAACAACCTCATTCGAGTCAGCAAGCATTCAGTCGGCTGGCGTCTGCGCTTCGCGAGGGTCCGGCTGATCATTGCATTCCAGAAGTTCTTTGAGCGCATCGGCAAACCCGTCGGCCATCCCCCACAGGTCAGGCAGCAGTTCCGGGCAGGAGATGATCCCGATGCCCAATGTCCCGTTAAGCGACATCACGGTGACGTTGAGACCCGCGCCGCCGAGTAGCGGGCCCAGCGGATATATCGAGTCGACTCGGCAACCGAGAAAGTACAACTGCTCCTGCGGGCCGGGAACGTTCGACAGGATCATGTTGTAGACGGGGCTGCTACTCAACGGAATTCGGGGCAGGATGCGCATCGCCGCGCCGAACATTGTCTGACCACCGAACTCGGTCCAGTCATGCAACAACGTCGGTCCCATTGCGGCGGTGTGGTCCTTGGCGGCCGAATTGCCGGCGGCGATCGTACGGATACGCTCAGCGGGATTGCTGATCTGGCTTTCCAGCCGGCAGAACATCCACGTGGTCTGGTTGCGCCCCGGCCGGTCGGATTTGTCGCGCACCGACACTGGGACGGTAGCCACCAGCGGGACATCGGGCAGCTCGCCGCGCTCGAGCAGGAAGCGGCGCAACACTCCTGCGCACAGCGCCACCACCACGTCGTTGACCGTCACCCCGAACTTGTGCTTGACCCGCTTGACATCGCGCATATCGAGCTGGGTGTACGCGACGTTGCGATCCCGCGTCAGCGAACCGTTAAACGGGGTCGTCGGGGCACTGAACGGCGCGGCCATCGTCCGGCCATTTCGCGCGCGCAGCAACGTCTGTGCAACGGTCACCAGCGTGGCCGGTACGACTGTTGCCAGGCGCAATGGTCGCTTCGCGACGTTCCACAATCCACCCGCTGTAATCTGCAGCGTGCTGGCACTCCCAGCGCCTTGGATTGGTTGCGGTGCCGGCGCATCGGCCGCCAGGCTGCATAGCTGCGCCAGCAGGTTGGCACCCGCAACGCCGTCCACCACGGCGTGATGCACCTTGAGCAGCACCGTCAACCCGTCGTCGCGGGCACCACCCTCAATCACCCACATTTCCCACAGCGGGCGGTCGCGGTCCAGCGGCAATCCCGCGACGTGCCCGCAGATGTCGGACAATTCGCGACGGCCGCCGGGCTCCGGCACGGCGGCGCGGTGCAGGTGACGCCGCAGCTGGAAAGCTTCGTCATCGACCCATACCGGATGGTCCGGATTTAGCTGGGTATCGGCCAGCTTCATCCGGAATTCCGGCATCGCCTTCACGCGCTTTGCCAACGACGAACGAATCCGGGCATAGGAATAGCCACCGGGCATCGTCGAGGTATCGAGTTCCAAGACGCAGCACACATTCAGTGACTGCGTCGGGCTCTCCATATAGAGGAAAAAAGCATCAAGTCCACTAAGTCGTTCCATA
>JAVROG010000437.1:0-4524 GCA_032162865.1 Mycobacterium sp.
GCGGGAGGGCGAGATGGTGCATGCCATGGTCAGAATGATCAATCCGGCCGCGCCCAGCGACCAGAAGATCGCGTGCCAGTCCCAGAACCGAAGCAGCAGGCCAGAACCGAGCATGCCGACGACACCACCGGAGCCGGCGGTACCGGCCCAGACACCGATGGCCTTCAGGCGCTGGTGTTTTGGATATGCCACCGTCAGCAGCGACAGTGTCGCGGGCATCACGAAGGCTGCGCCGATGCCGGCCACCGCCCGCCCCGCGATGATCTGAGCCGGCGATCCCAGCAGCGCCGGAGCCATGGAAGCCAGCGAGAAAATCGCTAGACCTGCGAGCAGGGCACCGCGTCTGCCGTAACGGTCACCGATGGCTCCCGCAGGTAACAGCAGACAGGCCAGCGCCACCGTATAACCGTCGACGATCCACGTCAGTTGGGTCTGCGTCGCGGAGGTCGCCACCGCAATGTCACCCAGCGCGGTGTTCAACGCCGTCATCGACGCAACCACCAGCGAGACGCCTATGCAGGCCACCGCCAGGGTCCACTTCCGGGCCCGATGGCTGGTGCCGGGCGCGTCCGTACGCTCATCGGGTAGGGAAATACGCTCGTCGGGTCGGAACAGGATTTGGACCATGCTCACGTCTCCTTTCGGGCGGCGAAGTAGTTTCCGAGACTAATGGTCTTGTGCATAGACGGTTAGGCTTGGTCCGAAACAGGGAGGTGCATCACAATCAGCGACGGGAGTAACACAGATCCCCGTCCGGCGCGCTCTCGTGCTCGTTTGCTCGAAGCCGCCGCCGCACTGCTGCGCGCCGGAGGTCCCAGCGCCGTGACCGTCGATGCGGTCACCCGGGCCGCCAATGTGGCTCGAGCCACCCTGTATCGCCATTTCCCGAGCGGAAACGATTTGCTGGCAGCGACATTCAGCAGTCTGATACCAGCGGCGCCGATGCCGCCCACCGAAGGATCGCTACGGGATCGACTGCTGGCCGTGGTGCTGGCGGAGGCTGAAGCGATCGCAGAAGCCCCCGCCCTGCTGACCGCGATGTCTTGGCTCGCGCTGGGCCCTGACCTGCACGAGTTGCCAGAGCCTCAGCATGCCCCCCAGAGCGCGATCAGCACACTGCGCGAACGCATAGTCCAGCAGTACGCGGCGCCGTTCGACGCCCTGTTCGACAGCCCGCAGGCCGCCGAATTGGGTGAGGTGGACCGCTCGTGGGCGATCGCCTTGTTGATCGGTCCGCTGGTGCTGGGTCGCTTCAGCACGTTGCCGGATTTCGACTATCGCGAATGCGCGCGCGCCGCCGTCGACGGTTTTCTGTACGTGCAACGGGCCCACGCCAAGGAAATCAGCGCAGCGAATATCGAATCGGCAGGTGCTTGAGCCCACCGACGAACGTGGTGGCGATGAGTTCGGGCTTGCCGTTCAGCTCAATGGATTTCAGGCGTGGCAAGAACTCCCGGAAAAAGCTGCTCACCTCCATGCGGGCCAGCGCGGCGCCCAGGCAGAAGTGCACTCCGAAGCCGAATGCCAAGTGCTTGTTAGGGTTTCGTCCGACGTCGAAGCGGAATGGATCGTCGAACACGTCCTCGTCGCGGTTAGCGGAAACGTAAGACAGATACACCGATTCACCTTGGGCGATGGGCACCCCACGCACGGTGGTGTCTTCGGTGGCGGTGCGCATGAATTCCTTGACCGGCGTGACCCAGCGGATCATCTCGTCGGTGGCCAGCGGCATCAGGTCAGGGTTCTCGCTCAGCCTGCGCAGCTGCTCGGGGTTCTCGATCAGCGCCTGCAGGCCGCCGGCGATCGTTGCGCTGGTGGTGTCGTGACCGGCAGTGGCGATGATTACGTAGTACGAGGCGGTGTCTATGTCAGCCAGCGGCTCACCGTCCACACGCGCGTTGGCGATCGCCGAAGCAAGGTCATCGGTCGGGTTGGCCCGACGCGCTGCGGTGAGAGCGTTGAAGTAGCTGAAGAATTCGAGCAGCACCTGAAGCTGCTCCTCCGGCTTGGTGCCGCGCCGGAACTCGGTGTCGTCCCCGCCGAACATCTCCTGGGTGAGGCTGAGCATCCGGCCGAAGTCCGATTCCGGCAGGCCCAGCAACGACATGATGACGAACAGCGGGTAGTTCTTGGCGACCTCGGTCACGAAGTCGCACTCGGTGCCGGCTTCCAGCATCCGATCGATGTGAATCCTGGCCAGCTCGTCGATCCGGACTTGCAGGGCGCGCATCGCCTTGGGGCGAAACCAATCCGCGCCGATGGCCCGCACCACCCGGTGCTGCGGATCGTCCATATGTACCAACGTGCGCAGTCCCATCCCGGCTTCTAACAAGGATTGCGCCAGATCGTCGGCCTCGGCCGGGGCCAGCAGCGGACGCGGGGCGCTGATGAAGAGGTCGTTGGCGCGTTCGATCTCCATCACGTCGGCGTGTTTGGTGATCGCCCAGAACGGCCGGAACGGGGGACGGTCGACCAGCGAGACCGGTGCGTGGGCGCGCAGGTGAGTTAGCGAGGCGTGGAGTCGCGGTTCGTCGGTGTAGGCGGCGGGGATAGCGAAGACTCTGGCGGCGTCATCGACGATTGGTGTGCTCACTGGCGTTCCTCACCTGACCGGGTAGCGGGCCTCCGCTTTGTCTGCCCTTCCCAGTGTCGCTGGTCAGCGAACCGGCGTCACCCAGGTCGTGATTTCGGCGTGAACGACCTCTTTGTCCTTGCGGTCAGTCACCCGCACCGCGACGACGACGTCGGTGCCCGCGGTGATTTGCGAAAAGTCCGGCGGGTCCAGCTCGGCCAGGGCCCGCAGCGATGTCGTTGCCCTATCCAGATACTGCACCGTCATCGCCTTCGGGATCCAGCGGTGGCTGCTCGGCACGGTGGCCTCCATCAGCATTCCCATCGCCAGTTCGGCAGCGTTGCACGAGGCGATCGCGTGCACGGTGTGCAAGTGGTTGTGCACATAAAACCATCCTCGACGAGGGGAAACCTGCGGGAGGCCGACCATCGCCCGACGATGGTCAAAACGACGTGTTATCAGTGCCGCCGCTGGCATCATCAAGGCTCATGGAGAGCGATTCAACTCGTCCGCGCTTGGCCGGACTGCATCACTTCGGGATTTCGGTGGCCATCCTTGAGCGCAGCGTTCGTTTCTATTGCGACGTGCTCGGCGCTGATCTCTTGGTGGCGGATACCCCCGAGGGTGAGGACAGCCGTCGTTTCCAAGGGCGCGCGGCGATTCTGAGCCTGGGCGGCCAAGTGTTTGACCTATGCGCGCATTCAAGCAACGCAGGTGAACGGTTCGACCCTGTGCGTACCGGTCTGGATCATTTCGCTCTTGAGGCTGAGTCTTTGGATGACCTCCGGGCATGGGCGAGTTGGCTTGATACCTCTGGTGTTGCGCGATCGGAGATCCGGAAAGTAGCCGGGGACCTAGGAACAATGTTCGACTTCGTCGATCCTGACGGAATCCAGATAGAGTTCGCCCACTTCAATCTCGGCTGAAGTGAGCCGGTCGCTTTCGAACCCCGTCTAATTCGTGTTCCGTGGTAAAACCTAAACAACCTAGACGAAGAACCACTTCGGCACCCTGACCTCGGCCAGGCCCGGTTCCATCCGGACGACATGCGGCAGGATTGACGTGAAGTAGGGGACTCGGGCCATCGTCGCCGCCGAGAAGAGCCGGGTGCCGCCGGGGTAGCCGGAGAGCCGCGTCCATGCTTTATACGTCGTACTCGGGCGGGTCATGAGGCCTTACTCTAGAGTCCGGTTCGATCCTTGATTCGCTGCCGGACCGCGGCCTTACCGCTGGCCAGCGTCGCCAGGCCCAAACGAGTGGCACCCCATCGGCTTTCGTTGTCCTGGATCCACCGCACATACAACAGCTCGGAATGCTCCAACAGCTGGATGGCCTCCAATATCGGCTCTTGTACGGGTCTGGCCCGCAGCACAATCCCGGTCCGCTGCGGGTATCCCCGAAACATCCAGTCGCTGAGGTCCGATAGCGCGAGCCAGGGAAGGCGCCGCGCTAGCTCCGGGGCGAATGCCGACAGGAGCTCGGAGGCGAGCTCGGCCGGTGGCGCATCGATGATCCAGTCGATCATGGGCTGTGCGGCGTCAGGTCCGCCTGGGTCAGGTCCAAACACGGAATGGGAGCCTACGCGGGAGGCCTATCTGCCCTGCTAGGAGCGGTATTGTTGCCATGTTGTCGCCGTTGTCGTCGCGGTCAACCTGGATTTGGCCCGAGATTTGGCCCGAGCGATGATCTGGGGCATACTGTTCAGGTTGCCTTGCGCCAGGTTCACGCCTGGCCGGGCATACGACCAGCGCCCACAGGGGCGCGTCCGGTCCCCTCCTTGGAGCGACTATTTCGGTCGCCTTTAAGGCTGCGTGCGGGTGATACACCCGAGCGCAGGGGGGAACGGTTGAACCACGACAGGTAAACAGCGGCGCAGTATCCGGCGCAACGCTAGATCGGCCCTCCTGAGGGCGGTCGATCCGCGCGCCGGAAGGCACCAGGTCCGGAAACGG
>JAVROG010000438.1:0-4750 GCA_032162865.1 Mycobacterium sp.
GCTTTGACCTGAGTGGACAGCGCACCGGTGGTCATGAGGAGTACGCCGAATTCTCTTCGACGTAAGCGTGAGACAGGTCAGTGGTGCGGATGGCGGCTTGCGCGGCGCCGACCCCGAGGTCGACAGCCACTTCGATGTCGGTGTCCACTCCGTCAACGGTGACGCTGCGCCGCACCGCGGTGAACAACTGCGCATCCTCGCCTGTGATACCCACGGCATAGGGACCGTGCGCGTTAATGAGGTTGACCAGCTCGCGACCTACCTGTCCGAACAGCACCATCCGAGCTATGTCGAGCACTTCCGGCGTGGTGACCCGGAATCCGCCTTTGAAGTCGCCTTCGATCCCGAGCCGCCGCAGCATTGCGGTGATCTGTGGTCCGCCGCCATGCACGACCACGGGATGGATTCCGCAGTTGCGCAGAAACGCCATGTCGGCGGCGAACGCTTTGCGCAGCGATTCGTCAGTCATCGCGTTGCCGCCGTACTTCACGACGACGATCTTGCCGTGCAACTGCTTGAGCCACGGTAGCGCTTCGGCCAACACCTGCGCCTTGACCTGGGTGGGCAATGATTCGGTGTTGATGCTCATGAGCTGTAGGCCGAGTTCTCTTCGACGTAGGCATGCGACAGGTCAGTAGTGCGGATGACCGCCTGACCGTCGCCGACGGAGAGATCGACAACGATGTCGATGTCTGCCCCCGATAGGTCCACTTCGCGGGCGCCGGGAGCGCCAGCTCCGTCGCGATATACCACAGAATCGTTGAACGACACAGTGATTCGGTCGGCGTCCAAGCTGATCGGCGCCATCCCCACGGCTGCCAGCACCCGGCCCCAGTTTGGGTCGGACCCGAACAGTGCGGTCTTGACCAGGCTGTCGCGGGCAATGACCCGCGCTGCCGTCAGAGCATCGTCCTCAGTCGTGGCGCCAGTGACTGTGACATTTACGCGTTTGGTCACACCCTCGGCGTCAGCCTGCAACTGAGCGCACAGGTCATCGCAAACCCGCAGCACCGCGTCGTCGAGATCAGCTTGGGGCGGGGCGATTTCACTCGCGCCCGATGCCAACAACAAGACCGTGTCATTGGTAGAGCAACTTCCGTCGATATCGAGCCGGTCGAATGTTAGTGCGGCGGCGCGTCGCAGCGCTTGCCCGAGAGCCGGCGCTTCGGCGACGGCATCGGTGGTAATCACACACAACATGGTGGCCAGCGATGGCGCCAGCATGCCGGCACCTTTGGCCATACCGCCGACCGTCCAGTTGTTTCGATGATGAAGCGCAACCTGTTTGGGGACGGTGTCGGTGGTCATGATTGCTCTTGCAGCGTCGTCGCCGCCGGTCAGCCCGCCGTGCATCTCGTGCACGATGTCACTTATTCCACCGAGGACCTTTGCCATCGGCAGCCTGTCACCGATCAGCCCGGTCGAGCAGACGGCTACTTCGATGGCCCCGGTCTCTGATCCCCAGTCCGACAACGCCGCGGCGACCGCCTCGGCTGTGGCGTGGGTGTCCTGAAAGCCCGCCGGCCCGGTACACGCATTGGCGCCACCAGAATTAAGGATCACCGCCCGTAGTCGCCCAGTGGTCAACACCTGCTGGGTCCACAGCACTGGCGCCGCCTTGACCTTGTTGCGTGTCAGCACTCCCGCCGCCGCATGGTCGGGCCCCTCATTGAAGACAAGGGCGAGGTCCGGGGCTCCGGATGCCTTGATACCGGCGGCAATACCGGCGGCTCGGAAGCCAGCCGGTGCGGTGACGCCCTGCGCACGCAGCAACCTCGTCTCGTCGGTGCGGGTCATGGTGCCACTCCCACCACCGAAAGCCCTTCGGTCTCCGGCCAACCCAGCGCCAGGTTCATCGACTGCACCGCAGCACCCCCGGTGCCCTTGACTAGGTTGTCGATTGCGGCGATCGCGACGAACGTTGCGGCATCCTCGTCCACGGCCAGAGCGATGTGCGCGGCGTTGCTGCCGATCACCGAACCGGTGCGAGGCAACTGGCCCTCCGGCAATAGATACACGAAGGGCTCGGCGTCGTAGGCCTTTTCATAGGCAACTCGTATTTGAGAGATCGGTGCACGAGTTCGCGCGGTGCACGTGGCCAAGATGCCGCGAGACGTCGGGATCAGCACCGGGGTAAATGACACCGTCACGTGACGGTCGGTGACGGCTTGCAGACCCTGCACGATCTCCGGGGTGTGCCGGTGGGCACCGCCGATGTTGTACGCCCGCGCTGACCCAATGACCTCGGAGCCGAGTAGGTCGGCCTTAGCCACGCGACCCGCACCGGAGGTGCCGCTGACGGCGACGACAGTGACAGCCGGTTCGATGAGATCCTCAGCGACGGCAGGCAACAACGCTAGAAGCGCGGCCGTCGGATAGCAGCCCGGTACGGCGATACGGCGTGCGCGCCGTAGGCCGTCCCGTCCGCCCGGCAACTCCGGCAACCCGTATGGCCAGCTTCCGGCATGCTGGGAGCCGTAGAAGCGCTCCCAAGCTGCGGCATCGTCAAGGCGAAAGTCGGCACCGCAATCGATAATCAGGGTTTCGGGACCGAGTTGTTCGGCTAGAGCCGCCGAGTGGCCGTGCGGTAAACCAAGAAAGACCACGTCGTGGCCGCGCAGCACGGCAAGTTCGGTGGGTTCGACAATCCGCCCGGCGAGTGGAACCAAGTGTGGGTGATGCTCACCGAGGGCGCTGCCGGCGCTCGAGGCCGCCGTCAACGAGCCGATTGTCAATCGATTGTCCGCATACGCCGGATGTCCGAGCAGCAGGCGGAGGATCTCCCCACCCGCGTAACCGGTGGCACCGGCAACCGCAACCCTTATCGCGTCGACCATCCGGCGATTCTGCATTATTATGCACAGGTTTGCAAATTCATTCCAGGGCCTCATGGTGGCCGGGTTCCGGCCCTGCAAGTCGGCCTGAGCGCGCTGATGACCTCAACTCGAGCTTCGAGGTTTCGGTCGCTCGTGCCCGATTACGCTGCCGCGCTAGTTCCAACGCACCGCCGCGTATAGCTGCCTCGACGTCGCCGGGCGCGGGCAGGCCCAAGGGTGACCAGAAGGGTCCGGGTTACAGACCCGGGTTACATACCCGGGTTAAATAGGCGGGAGTGCGCCGATTGCCCGCGCCAACTCGTCGGGCAGGAAGGACAGCAGGCCGGGCAGCAGGCCACCGAAGGTTGTGCCGCTGAGCTGGACTGTGGCCCCTAGCAGTGGGACGTTCAGCGATGCGAACTGAAGCGGCGTGAGGAGTCCGCCGAGCGGGACGAGGGTGATCGACTCCAGTCCGCCGAGCGACACCGTCAGCGGCAGCGTCGCTTGGCCATTCAGGAAGCCGTTGGCGATCGCGGCGGGAGCATTGATCAGTGCGGCCGCCACCCCGAGTCCGTCCCCGGTTTGTACCGCGCCGATCACCGAGTTCACGCTTGATCCGAGGGCGTTCAGCGTGGTGACCGGTGGACCAATCGCGTCCAGAGCGAGCGCCAACGGCAACCCCACGTGCAATGCGCCGGTACCGAGGTCCAGCGTCTGCGACGTATCCGTCAGCGCGGTTATCAGGTTGGTCACGTTCTGCGACATCATCGCTGGGATTGAACCCGCGGGTAGCAGGTTGGTGAAGTTCTGGGCCATCTGGCCAGGGATGCCGAGTATGGGTATCAGGTCTTCCACGGCGCCCGCGGCGGAAATGGTGATCACACCCGTGTCGGGATTGATGGCGGGATCGAAGCCGGAGAAGAACGGATTCAAGAAAGCCCCACCGGTTTGCAGCAATCCCCGGGTGACGTCGCCCGCCACGAACTCCTGGAACGCCGTCTGAATGTTGGCCGGGAAGGCGTTCAAACCTGTCGCGAAGTCGTGGCCGGCATTCTGAAGCGAGGTGGCGATGGTCTGGGCGTAGCCGATCTGCTGATTGGCGAATTGCTGCAGAACGGCGCCCGGATTGGCCGCCGAAAGTGCTGCCTGGATATTCGTGGGCAGATCGGCAAACTCGGCAGGTAAGTTCTGGACCGCACTGTGGAAGCCGGTCGCGATGGCCTGCCGGTACGCCAGCTGATTATTGACGAATTGGTGCAGCAGCGGTGCCGGGTTCGCCGCCAACGCAGTTCCGAGGTTTTGCAGGTTGTTGGCCGTGTTCGAGATGAGCTCCGAGAAGGGCGGCGCGAAATCGCCCAGGAGGGTTTGCTCAACGTTGGTCGCCTCCGCGCTCAGGTAGGCGGATACTCCCCCGGTCATCGCCTTCACGAATTGCTCGTGGAACAGCTGCGCTTGCGTGCTGAGGGCTTGAAAGTCCTGGCCGAAGTTGCCGAACATCGAAGCGAGTGCGATCGACACCTCGTCCTGAGCCGCGGCAGCGATCGCGGTCGTCGGCCCCGCCGCGGTGGCCGCGGCCTCGGCCAGCGACGAACGGATGCCGCCCAGGGTTTCCGCCGCTCCCTGCAGCGACTCCGGCGTCACGACCACAAATGACATAGCGAATCTCCCTTGCCCCGATGACCGTTGGTCATAGGTATGCACAAGGGTTACGGGTCCGAGTCCCGCAGCGTGGTTTAGGAGCGCAGAACCGCGCCGACTCGCTCAGCGGCTAGCTGCACCGCGGCATCGCGGGCGGCGCTCGCGTCGTCCTCGGTGAGCGTGCGGTCGAGTGCCCGAAACCGCAGCGCGAAGGTCAGCGACTTGCGGTCTTCGCCGACTTGGGGCCCGACATAGACGTCGAACAGCGCAATGTGCTCGAGCAGCGCGCCAGCACC
>JAVROG010000439.1:0-4147 GCA_032162865.1 Mycobacterium sp.
TCGCCGAGGATGCGGACTTGCGTGCCAAGACCATTCGCGATGGACGTGAGATCGTGCTGGGCATGGCCCGGTGTCGAATTCCGGTGATAGCGGCCGTCAATGGCCCGGCGGTGGGGCTGGGGTGCAGTCTGGTCGCGCTCAGCGACATCGTCTACATCGCCAAAGACGCCTTTCTCGCCGACCCGCACGTTCAGGTCGGGTTGGTGGCCGCCGACGGCGGACCGCTGACCTGGCCGCTGCATATCAGCCTGCTACTGGCCAAGGAATTCGCGCTGACGGGCACCAGAATACGTGCCGAGCGGGCTGTGGAACTCGGCCTGGCCAATCATGTGGCCGACGATCCGGTCGCCGAAGCGGTGACCTGCGCGAAGAAAATCCTGGAACTGCCCCAACAAGCGGTGGAGAGCACCAAACGGGTGCTCAATATCCACCTGGAGCGGGCCGTGCTGGCGAGCCTGGATTACGCGTTGTCGGCCGAGCACCAGTCGTTTGTCACCGAGGACTTCCGCGCGATCGTGACCAAGTTGAACGCGGGCAAAAACTAACGTGGGGCCGCACCCTCTCGGAGCGACCCCACGTCAAGCGTCTTTATGGGCTTACTTGGCGGACGACTTCGCCTTCTGACGGGCTTCGGCCGTGCTCGCGGCTGCGCGCGCCGACTCGGCCTTCGCCTCGTTCTTGGCCACATCGCGTTGCGCCTGCGCCTTGTCCTGCTGGGCGCGACCCTCGTTGCGGAGGCTGTCGTTGCTGATCACGATGCCTACGATTTCTTTGGCCTTGCCAACTACGTCTTCGATGACGCCCTTGATGGCTGCCACGGGTCCACTGTCGCTCATAACTGAGCTCCTTCCGTCTGGGAATGTCCTTATGGACTACCCGTAGCAGCGGCGCCCTAACACAACTATGGCGTCGATCACTCCGAGGGACTGAAACGCCGTCATTGCCTTCGAGTGCGCGAACACCCAAACGCCTGGTCAGCCCAACGTCACCAGCTCCTCGACGGAATCCAGCGGCAGGTCATCGTTCGTGAAAGCAGTAATCATCGTCTCGGTCAGTTCGATAGCGCCCCCGTGGTTGTCCAGAAAAGCGGTATCGGCGGCGTCACGACCGGTGGCGATACGCAACATGGTCTGGCGCGGCGCCAAGCATGTTGCGTCTACCACGCGCCACTGTCCGTCGACCAACGCTTCGGCCACGGCGTGAAAATCCATCGGCTGACATCCGGGTGCGTACACCGCGACCAGTCGGGCGGGCACTTTCACCGCGCGCAACAACGCGACGACCAGATGGGCGTAGTCGCGGCACACCCCAGCGCCGGCCAGCACCGTGTCCGCGGCACCGTCAATCGGATCACTGGATCCCGGAACGTATTTCAGTCTCGTCCCCACCCACGAGGACACCTTCTCCAGCAGCGTCAACGAGTTGGTGTACTGGCCGAATTCGGTGGCGGCGAACCCGAAGAATTTATCGGACTCGGCATAGCGGCTGGGCCGTAGATAGGTCAAGACGTCGATGTCGTTGACCGGAAGTGGCTCGGCCCGGCCGGTAACGGTGGCTTCGTACTTGATCTGCAGATCTCCGCTCCCGAGCTCCGCGGTATGGACCCGGGTGCCGTGCTGACCGCTGATTTCCCGCACCGATACCGGCTTGCCGTCCAGGGTCACCGTCAACGATTCATCCACTTGCAAACCGGGCAGAGATGCGACAGCGATCTGGAACTCCACCTGCGTGGGTTCGGTCACATTCAGCCGCAGGTTGGCCCCGACCTCACGCTTCGTCAATGCGCTCTCCCTGTTCCGAGTCCGTCGCAGCTTCATCGTTCGTAGCCAATCACGCAGCGTCTATACCCGCATCCGGTAGCACGCCAATCAACTATCTTGCTGCCGGAGGAAATCGCGCAGCACCGTATCGAATCGGTCCGGCTCTTCGATGAAGGGCAGGTGGGCACTCTTGTCGAAAAACTCGAAGCGCGAGCCCTTGATATGTTCGTGCATCTCTCGCATGTGATCCGGTGAACATTCGTCGTACCGACCCGCAAGCAGCAGGGTGGGCATGGTGATCTCGGGAAGGCGGTCGATCACATCCCAGTCCCGGATGGTCCCCACGATGTGAAAGTCACTGGGGCCGAACATTGTTTCGAAGATCTCCGTTCCCATGTTCTGGAAGGCCTGATAGAGATCTCTGGGCCAGGGTCGCGAGCGGCACAGATACGTCTCGTTCCAGGTCGTGATCGCAGTCTGATACTCGGCGGAGTTCGTAGTGCCGGCGGCTTCGTGGCGATCGATGGCGTCCTGGGTAGCCGTGTCCAACTCGGACTTCAGCCGGATCACGTTGTCCGCGAACAAGGGTATGGACGCGGTGCTGTTGGAGATGGTGAGGCTGACAGCACCGGATGCCACGTCGAGCACATACTGTTGCGCCAGCATGCCGCCCCACGAGTTGCCGAAGATGTGAAAGGCGTCGAGCCCCAAAGCTCGCACCACGGCGTCCATTTCGGCCACGGAGCGCCCCATGGTCCACAGCCCGGTGTCGGACGGACGGTCAGAGTTGCCGCAGCCAAGCTGATCCCAGAAGATGACCGGACGTTCGTCGGCCAGACGTTCCAGTGAGCTCAGGTAGTAGTGCGGCAACCCCGGACCGCCGTGCACCACGAGCAGTGGCAAACCAGCGCCGCCTCCCACCCGCTTGAACCACACGGCGCCGCCCGGTACCTCGATCGTGCCCATTCGCACCCTCCCACGCTGCCTAACCGAAGCTTCCTTGCAACTCCGACTCTCGAAATGAGAGAATAGTGTTCTCATGCCTGGTCCATCGAACTGGAGAAAGCCTTGTCTGAAGCCGTGATCGTGTCCGCCCCGCGCACTCCGATCGGTACCGCCCGCAAAGGAACGCTACGCGACACTTCCGCCTTCGACCTGGCACATCACGTGGTCAGTGCAGCTGCAGTGGATCTGGAGGTGCCCGCTCCCTAGCGGTGCCATGGACGTCATCGATCTGATTGACAAGGCGCGCAACGGCTCTCCGCGTGCGGCCGGTCGCCTACTGAGCCTGGTCGAGAGTGACAGGCGCGGCGAGGTGTTGGCCGGCATCGGCCCGGTCGATCCCGGCCGCGCGGTCCGCGTGATCGGCATCACCGGGCCGCCGGGCGCAGGCAAGTCGACGACGGTCGCGGCCCTGGTCGGCGCCTACCGCGAGCGCGGTTGGCGGGTTGCCGTGTTGGCCGTGGACCCGTCGTCGCCCTTCAGCGGTGGGGCATTATTGGGCGACCGCATCCGAATGACCGCGCACATCAACGATTCCGACGTGCTGATCCGTTCGGTGGCCAGCCGTGGCCATCTCGGTGGTCTGGCCGCGGCCGTGCCCGCGGCGATCCGGCTACTGGGGGCCATCGGCTACGACGCGGTATTGCTGGAAACCGTCGGGGTGGGACAGTCCGAGATCGAGATCGCCGCCGTCGCCGATCCGACCGTCGTCATCCTCAATCCCGGAGCGGGCGATGCGGTGCAGGCCGCGAAGGCTGGTCTGCTGGAGGTGGCCGACATCGTGGCGGTGAACAAGGCCGACCGCGACGGCGCCGAGCAGACGGTGCGGGACCTGCGGGCCGAAACCAAGGCGCCGATCGTCAGTCTCATTGCCGCCCGCGGCGAGGGCCTGGCAGACCTGGTGGCCGCGATCGACGCCCACCACCGGACCGACAATCGTGCCCGTCGGCTGGCACGGGCCCGCGCGCAGATCCTGTCCCTGGCACAAACCCGGCTGCGGAGGCGGATGGACCTGGATCTGCTCGCCGAGGCAGTCGTCGACGGACACGACGACCCCTACACCGCCGCGGAGCGATTGCTGGCACCCCCGCCTCAGCCGGACTGACCGCGGGACCGCCGGGCTGAGGCCTAAACCCACTGTGCACGTGCATATTTGATGCCGCATACCGGCGGCAATCAGGCGAGTAGCCCCTGGCGCATCGCTTCGGCGACGGCGGCGGCGCGGTCACTGACCCCGAGCTTCTCGTACAGACGCTGTACGTGAGTCTTGACTGTCGACGGCGCCACGAACAGTTCGGCCGCGATCGCGGGAATGCTCTGGCCGCGCGCGATGCGAGTGAGCACCTCGCGTTCGCGTGCGCTGAGCACCGGAGCGCTCGGTGCCG
>JAVROG010000440.1:0-8457 GCA_032162865.1 Mycobacterium sp.
CCGACCGGCGTGGTAGCGGGATGCACCAGCACCCAGCTCAGGAGCGCGATCGCGACGACGGCGGCCCACCACCAGTTCAGCGTCGGGAAGCTGGCGTACATCAGCCAGCCGGCGCCCGGTGCGATCACCAGCCGCGCCAGCCGCGGCGCCAGCACGCCCGGTACCCGCTCCAGCCGACGGCGCAGCGCACCGGGACCCGTCGGGTTTCCGTCCTTTGGCAAATCCGTGGCATCATCAGTCAGCAAATCGGCGTGACTTTGCTCAGGGCCGGTTTCGTGGGTGTCGGCCGCAGCGGGGAGCGCCGAGGACTCGAGATCGGCGTCGCTTGTGGCGGGCGGTGTGACCGCCTTCCGGGTGGGCCAGCCTCTAGCCATAGATGACCGCACCCCGATGCACGGTTTGACGGCACTGCGGTAGCGGGTCGTCCGCCCCGAGGCGCGGTAACGCCGGTACCCGGGAGCGCGGGTCGGTCGACCAGCGTTTGACTGCATCCCGAGATGTGCTGACATCGAGGACGCCGGCGTCCCACACCGCATACGATGCCGGCGCACCGGGGACCAAGGTGCCGGCTAGGCCATCGCGGATCCCACTGGCTCGCCAACCGCCGCGGGTCGCCGCACCGAACGCCGCCCGCCCCGACACCCCGCTTCCCGGCGTCCGGTGGTGGATCGCAGCGCGCACGCTCGCCCACGGCTCGAAGCCGGTGACGGGCGCGTCGGAACCGAAGGCGAGGGGCACGCCTTGGGATGCTAACAGCGCGAGCGGGTTGAGCTGGCAGCCGCGATTCGGGCCCAGTCGCTGCGCGTACATGCCGTCGCCGCCACCCCACAGCGCATCGAAGTTGGGCTGCATGCTGGCCATGACGCCCCACGATCCCAGCTTCGCGGCCTGATCCGCGGTGACCATCTCGAGGTGCTCCAGGCGGTGCCCGCAGCGAGCGACGGCAGGCACGCCGAGGTCGTCCACGACCCGCCCGAAGGCGTCGACTACCGCGGACACCGCCGCATCGCCGATCACGTGGAATCCGGCGGTCACTTCGGCTTCGCTGCACGCCCGAACATGGGCTTCGATGGCGTCGGGCTCCAGGTGGCGGGTGCCGGTGCAGCCGGGTGCATCGGTGTACGGCTGGTGCAACCAGGCGGTGCGAGAGCCCAAGGCACCATCGACGAACAGATCGCCGGCCAGCCCGCGTGCTCCGGTCTCGGCGATCAGCGCGCGGGCCTGCGCCGATGTGGTCACCGCTTCACCCCAGTACCCGATCACCTCGACGCCATGGTCGAGAGCGGCCAGCTGCAGCCAGTCGTCGAGCCCGCCGATCTGCGGTCCGGCACATTCATGCACCGCGACTACCCCTGCCGCGGCCAGCGCCCGCAATGCCTCGGCGCGGGCTTCAGTGAGTTGCGCTTCGGTGAGTAGACCGCGCGCCACCGCACGGGCCAGGTGATGCGCGTCACCGGTCAGCGGCTGCTGCGGGGCGAATCCGTCGGCTGTGGCCAGGTCGGGGACGAGCCGCCGCAAGCCCGGCGACGCCAGCGCGGAATGCACGTCGACTCGGGCCAGGTAGGCGGGCCGATCACCGAGCGCCGCTGCCAGATCGTCGGTGCTGGGCGGAGTGTTCTCGGGCCAGGCCGACTCGTCCCAGCCGTGACCCCACACCGGCCGACCTGGATGGGCAGCGGCGAAACCGGCGACCATCTGCAACAGCTGCGCCCGTGATTCGGCCGCACGCAAATCCAGGCCGCTGATCGCCAGACCGGTCGCGCTCAGATGAATGTGACTGTCGACGAATCCCGGCGCCACAAAGGCGCCGTCGAGGTCCTGCACGTGGGCGTCCGGGAACTGGCTGTGGCCCACCTCATCGCTGCCGAGCCAGGCAATGACGTCGCCGCGCACCGCCATGGCGGTGGCGTCCGGATGGCTCGGGCTGTGCATCCGCCCGTTCACCAGCAGCGTCGTAGGAGTCGGCGTCACAGGGCAAAGCTACGTTTGGTGTTGGGAGCTGTTACATCGAGCCCGCCGACGGCCGCAGCGGCGGCTCGTAGGCCATTGGGGCGCGGGGCAAGGTCGCCGGCTCGCCGTCGACGACGTCGATCACCTCGCCGTCGATGTAATCCCGGGATTGGTAGCTCTGGTAGCTCTTGCGGGCATTGAAGGCGCCAGCGAGGCTTGCGGCATCATCGCTGGTCAGCGGGACGCGCCGGAAAAACCCACGCACCGCGATGGTGGCGAGTCCCGGCCCGGCTGCCGCCCGTATCGGGGGCACCAGCAGCAACAGGCCCAGCGTCGTGGAGGCCAGGCCGGGAACGACAACCAGACCGATGGCCAGCGCGGTCAGCGCACCGTCGCTCACGGCGCTGCGCGGTTCCTCGGCACCGGATCGCAGCGCCATGAGCTGACGCTTGAGTTGAAGCCCGCCCATCGGTGCACCCAGCATCAGCCCGAGGACAAACGTGCCCAGTAGCACCAGGACGGTCCAACCGACGCCGATCGCCGCCGCCAGCCCGACAGTGACCAGGAGCTCGACGACGGCGTAAATGAGAAGCAGCCGTGCCAACATGAGAAGCCAACGTCTGCGGGGCGGGCTCGAGTTCCACTCCCGGTCGCATCGCGGCTGCAGTTAGATGACGCTATGACGACGATTGAGATCAACACTCCCGCCGGACCGATCGATGCGCTGCTGAATGTTCCCCAGGGTGAAGGCCCGTGGCCGGGCGTGGTGATAGTCCACGATGCGATCGGCTACACCCCGGACAACAAGCTGGTTTCCGAGCGCATCGCCCGAGCCGGGTATGTGGCTCTCACGCCAAACATGTATGCGCGAGGCGGCCGGGCGCGGTGCATCACCAGGGTCATCCGGGAGGTGCTGGCCGGACATGGCCGCTCCATTGACGATGTATTGGCTGCCCGTGAGCATCTGCTGGCACTTCCCGAATGCTCCGGCAAAGTGGGCATCGCAGGCTTCTGCATGGGCGGCCAGTTTGCACTCGTTCTGTCGCCCAAGGGTTTTGGCGCTTCGGCGCCGTTCTATGGCACCCCGTTGCCGCGCCACCTCAGTGAGACACTGGACGGGGCGTGCCCAATCGTGGCGAGTTTCGGCAACCGCGATCCGCTAGGGGTGGGCGCACCCAAGCGACTCCGCAAAGTGACTGACGCCAAGAACATCACCGCCGACATCAAGTCGTACCCGGGAGCCGGGCACAGCTTCGCCAACCAACTTCCCGGCCAGCCTCTCCTTCGTGTCACGGGATTCGGCTACGACGACGTCGCGACCGAAGACGCCTGGCGCCGGGTCTTCGCGTTCTTCGGTGAACATCTGGGATGAGCCCGATCCGGTCGCGTCGTTGCGGTATTCGCTAGGTCGCTGACTTCAGTTTCGCCGAAAGAGCTTTCGCAAAGGTATGGGTGTCACCTGGCCAGCGCGCCGACAGGTAGTTGCCGTCGTCGACAACGAATGCCGGTTTCGAGTCGGTCGCGGTGTCGCGCACCATTCCGGAGGTTTTCAGCCACCAGCGTGGTGAGCCGCGTTCGACGTCGCAGAAGTCAGTGGGATCCCGCAACGCCCGGGTCACTTCTGATTGCACCGACATGTAGCCGCGGCTCTGGCCAGGCTCTTCGGAGTAGGTGCGGTAGTAGTCGCGATCCCAGAACCGGGTGATGCGGGTGAGCTGCCAGGCGGACCGCTCCAGCGCCCAGGTCAAGGCCGTCGTCTTGCGCCCGAAGAGCACCGAGTGCCCGGTGGCGGGATCCGCACTGCGCGCGGCAAGCAGCACGCCGTGGCAGATCGCGGCGACGACCACCGGGCGCGCGAAGGCCTCCACCACCAACCGGTGCAGGGCGTCGCTGTCGATGTAGCTGCGCATGCCGCGGGCGCGATGGCCGCCGGGCAGCAACAGCGCGTCGATGCCATCGAGTGAGGCTTGAGCCCAGCTGATCGGATGGGAAAACTCGGCTGACTGCAGCATGTCGTCGTAGGCGCGGCGCGCGTCCTTATTCGCCCGGAGCATGCGCCCGACCAGCGAGATGGTCCCCACCAGCGGTAACGCGGACCACAGATCGAGACCGCGACCGGTGACCATGATGTCGTCAGCGACGCCGGGGTGACCACTCTCGGTGGCAAAGACGATCTGATGTCCGTCGTCGACCAGGACTCGCCAACTGACCGCGACCTCGGTCGGGTCGAAGTCTCGGTCCGGGACCGGGATCAGAACGGTAGCCATGGCGGCGTCAGCTCGAAGCCACTCGCAGCTCAAGTCCCACGTTGTTCTCCATGCCACCACGCAGCTTGCTGAACAGGTTGAACACTTTCCCGACAATGCCGTAGCGCTTGCCGATGGCGTCGTAGACCAGCGCGGTCTGCGACTTGTCGAGGATGGCTCCGGTGCCTTCTACGACCTCGCTCTTCGGGCGACCGCGCATGTCGCAAATGGCGATTGTCACTCGCGGCGTATTGCGGATGCGCTTGACCTTCCACGAACTTTCCTGGGTGATGACCAGCAGGCGGTCGCCGTCGGCTGCGGCCCAGAGCGGAACCGGCTTGGGTCGGCCGTCTTTGGTGAACGTGGTGAGCAGGATGTATTGCGCTTTGGCCAGGTCGGCAAAGGTGGGTGTCACGGATGCCAACCTAGCGCCCGCGAGGCCTCGTTGACATTCCTATCGGCCGGCTGCAATAGTCATCAGGCGTTAAGTGAAAACATTATTTTCACTTAAGAGGTTCGCAGAATCGAGGGGTACGTGCCTGACCGGGCGACCGTTCCACGCGCGCGGCGACGCGACAAGTTGGCCCCCGATCCCGGGGTTCGCCGCGAGATCCTGGCAGCGGCATCGGCAACGCTGAAAGAGAACGGGATTCGCGGGTTCAGTATCGCCGCCGTGTTGGACCGAGCCGCGTTGGGCACGCGTGCGTTGTATCGGCATTTCGACTCCAAGGACGAGCTGGTGGCTGCGGTCTTCCTGGAATCGGCCCGTGCCGAGACGCGGCGGCTCCGGCGCCGAATGAACACTGCCGCAACGGAAATAGCGGCCGTCGCGGCCTGGATCGATGCGCGACTGGACTTGGCGTTCGATGACGACGTCCGATCCGACCTGCGGCGCCTGTCGTTGGAGGCGCAAGCACAATCGCTGGGCTCCCCCAGCCTGGTTCAACCCGCATACGCCGAGATGCTCAAGCCACTCAGTGAGGTGTTGCAGCGCGGCCTGCAGCGCGGGGTGTTTCATGGCACCGACCCGGTGACCGACGCGCAGTTCATTCATGGCGTGGTGTGGGCGGCCATAGACCGGCACTGGACGACGCCCGATTGCGCGCGTGGCGACATTCGCGAACGGATTCTTGGATTCTGCTTCCGCGCGCTGGGTGTGGCGCCGGAAGCGATCGCGCAGGTTTTGACCGACAACTGATTGAGGAGACGACGATGGACCTGGGATTTACCGGATCGACAGCCGTGGTCACGGGTGGCAGCAAGGGCATGGGACTGGCTATTGCCCAAACCCTGGCGGCCGAGGGAGCCAGCGTCGCCGTCATGGCCAGAAGTCGCGGTGCACTCGACGCCGCTGTCGCATCGCTGCGCGAAGCGGGTGCTCCGGACGCCGTCGGGATCAGCGTGGACATGACCGATGCTGCATCGATTGCCGACGGTTTCGCCGCGGTCGCCGAACGTTGGGGCCGACTGAACAGTCTGGTCCACACGATCGGACCGGGCGACGGATATTTCGAGCAGATGGACGACGCCGACTGGGACGCGGCGTTTTCGCTCGGCACCATGTCGGGGGTGCGATCGATCCGCGCGGCGCTACCTCTGTTGCGTTCGGCGGAGTGGGCGCGCATCGTGACCCTGTCCGCGCACTCCATTCAGCGACAGAACCCACGCATCGTCGCCTATACCGCATCCAAGGCGGCGCTGGCCAGCGTCACCAAGAACTTGTCCAAAAGCCTTGCCAAGGACGGCATTCTGGTCAACTGCATCTGCCCGGGAACCATTGTCACGGCCAGCTTCACCGAAAACCTCAAGGACATCCTGGCCGCCGATGGCCTGGACGCCACGGACCCGCACGATGTGATGACCTGGATCGACAACAACTTTCACCAGCCCTGCGACCTCGGGCGTGCCGGATTGCCCGAGGAGATCGCCTCGATCACCACGTATCTGGCGTCCCGGCGCAACGGCTACGTCACCGGCGCTACCGTGAACGTGGACGGCGGCTCAGACTTCGTCTGAGATTTAACTCGGCGAGCAGACACACAATCGCACTGAACCGCTGCGCGCAATGCGATTTCGCGACTGCTCGCGGTCAGCCTTCCAAGTCGCCTTCGGTTTCCAGTAGCGCTTGCCGCAAACCGTCCAGCGTGTCGGGTTGCGGCTCGGCCCACATTCCGCGGCCGGCGGCCTCCAGCAGGCGTTCCGCCATGCCGTGCAACGCCCACGGGTTGGACTCGGACATGAAATTCCGGTTCTCGGGATCCAGCACGTAACTCTCGGTGAGCTGTTCGTACATCCAGTCGGCCATCACACCGGCGGTGGCGTCGTAGCCGAACAGATAGTCGACGGTGGCGGCCATTTCGAAGGCGCCCTTGTAGCCGTGCCGGCGCATCGCCGCCATCCAGCGGGGATTGACCACCCGGGAGCGAAACACCCGGTTGGTTTCCTCGGACAGGGTCCGGGTGCGGATCGCGTCGGGCCTGGTGTTGTCACCGATGTAGGCGGCCGGCGCCTGGCCGGTCAGCGCCCGCACGGTGGCCACCATGCCGCCGTGGTACTGGAAGTAGTCATCGGAGTCCGCGATGTCGTGTTCGCGGGTGTCGGTGTTCTTGGCGGCCACCGCAATGCGACGGTACTGGCGGTTCATGTCGTCGACGGCCTCGCGGCCTTCCAATCCGCGGCCGTAGGCGAATCCGCCCCACGCGGTGTAGACCTGCGCGAGGTCGGCGTCGTCACGCCAGTTGCGGCTGTCGATCAGTTGCAGTAGTCCCGCGCCGTAGCTTCCCGGTTTGGATCCGAAAATCCTTGTGGTGGAGCGTCGTTGATCGCCGTGCTGAGCCAGGTCGGCCTGCGCGTGCGCACGCACGTAGTTGTCTGCGTCCGGTTCGTCGAGCTCGGCGACCAAGCGCACCGCGTCGTCGAGCATGGTCACGACGTGCGGGAAGGCGTCGCGAAAGAATCCGGAGATGCGCACGGTCACGTCGATGCGCGGCCGGCCCAGCTCGCCCAGCGGAATCGCGGCCAGGTCCACGACCCGTCGTGAGGCGTCGTCCCAGACCGGTCGAACACCTATCAGCGCCAGCACTTCGGCGATGTCGTCGCCGGAGGTACGCATCGCCGAGGTGCCCCACACCGACAGGCCGACCGACTGGGGCCACCGGTCGTGGTCGCCGCGGTAGCGAGCCAGCAGCGAATCCGCCAGTGCCACACCCGCTTCCCAGGCCAGGCGGGACGGCACCGCCTTCGGGTCGACGGAGTAGAAATTGCGGCCGGTGGGCAGCACGTTGACCAGACCGCGCAACGGTGACCCCGACGGTCCGGCCGGGATGAACCGGCCGTCCAGCGCCCGGAGTATCTGGTCGATTTCGGCGTCGGTTCCGGCGAGGCGCGGCACCACCTCGGTGGCCGCGAAGCGAAGTACCGCAGCGACGTCGGCGTTGTCGGTGAGCCGGTCGGCGGCAGCGGGGTCCCATGCAGCGGCCTGTAATCCCGCCACCAATTCCCGTGCCGCGGCTTCGGCCTGGTCCACTGATGTGCGTTCGTCCGTTCCGTCCTCGGCCAGGCCCAGTGCCTGCCGCAGGCCGGGCAGCGCATGCTCGCCGGCGAACAGCTGGCGGGCCCGCAGGATGGCCAGCACCAGATCGAGTTCGCCTGCTCCTGTTGGCTTTTGGCCGAGGATGTGCAGGCCGTCGCGGATCTGGACGTCTTTGATCTCGCACAGCCAGCCGTCGACGTGCAGGATCATGTCGTCGAAGGTGTCCTCTTCGGGCTGCTCGGTCAGGTCCAGGTCGTGATCCATCTTGGCAGCCCGGATCAACGTCCAGATCTGCTGGCGGATGGCGGGCAGCTTGCCGGGGTCCAGCGCGGCGACGGAGGCGTGTTCGTCGAGTAACTGCTCCAAACGCGCTATGTCGCCATAGGTTTCGGCGCGCGCCATCGGCGGGATGAGATGGTCGACGAGCACCGCATGTGCGCGCCGCTTGGCCTGGGTGCCCTCGCCGGGGTCGTTGACCAGGAACGGATAGACCAGCGGTAGGTTGCCCAGGGCGGCGTCGGCTCCGCACGCCGCCGACATGCCCAGCGTCTTGCCCGGTAGCCATTCCAGGTTGCCGTGCTTGCCCAGGTGGACTATGGCGTCGGCGTTGAATCCGGCGTCCAGCCAGTGGTAGGCGGCCAGGTAGTGGTGGCTGGGCGGCAGATCCGGATCGTGGTAGATCGCAACGGGATTCTCGCCGAACCCGCGGGGCGGCTGCACCAGCAGCAC
>JAVROG010000441.1:0-3214 GCA_032162865.1 Mycobacterium sp.
TCTGAGGCCGGGCGGCAGATAGAGCCCGATCACTTCGGCATCTCACTGGCCGTCGCCGACGGTGAGTTGCCGGCTGAGCTGGCGGCCGCGATCCGTCGGCGTCGTCCGGACCTTGATCCCGCTGATCTGATCGCGGCCGGCTGGGATCGACTGCACCGGCAACTCGACGCCTATGTGGAAGCCGGATTGACGAAGTTCGTCATCAGAGGTGTTGGTAGCGCGCCGTTGGACGGCCTCATCGATCGTTTTGTCGCCGAATTGGTCGATCGCGAGAACTGAGTGAGACAACGTCGACTCGACGTTGTGACAGGCCGGCGACTACAGCCGGCCGTCGGTCTGTAGATCCGGATGCACCCAACTCGGGGAGCGCTTCTCCTTGAACGCAAGGTAGCCCTCCACCGCTTCGTCGCCGCTGTAGCTGGCCTTCATGCCGATCCGGTCGAACAGTCCCAAGTAGTTGTCGAGGCTGGACTTCACCACGGCGCGGGCCCGTGGAGCCGTGCGACAACATTGTGCGAGCGCTTCGCGGGCGGCATCAGCGAGATCGTCGTGCGCCACCACTCGAGCCACCATCCCCCAATCGACGGCCTCCTGCGCCGTCAGGGTACGGCCGGTGAACATCAGATCGCGTGTCCGAACCGGGCCGATGATCCGCGCCAACGTCTGGGCGTAATACGTGTCGGCGATGCCGCGGTACAGCTCAGGCACCCGGAATGTCGCTCGATCCGACACCACGGCCAAGTCACTGCACATGGCGATTTGCAAGCCGCCGCCCTGGCACAGCCCGTTGACCGCGGACACCACCGGCTTGACCGATTGTCGTAGCGTCTCGAACGGCGTGACGTCCATCGACAGCGCGGCCCCGAAGCTCATCCAGTCGTCGACGCCGTTGCCGCCGCCGAGGTCGCCGCCGGGGGCGAAGACGTCGCCGGTACCGGTGATCAAGAGGCCCGCGAGATCGCAGTCACCCTCCACAAGGCTTACCGCATAGCGAATTCCGAAGTACATCGCGGGCGTCATGGCGTTGCGCGCTTGTGGCCGATCCAGGGTGACCACCCCGAAAGGACCCTCGCGTTCGAAGCGCAGGTACGGCGTGCCCAGCCAGTCGCCATCGGGCGGTCGCGGTGTGCTCTCGGTGGTGGACGTCATATCTCTCCCTGCGATCCGGCGAACGGCTAACCCGTCACCCGAGTGGGCACACTCGAGTGACTCGATGACGTTAGCTGTCGCGTCCGGTTTGAGCTCTCGCTGGCAACATCCCACGCGGTCAGAGGTGTTCCAAAAGTTCGCGCACGGCGTTATTGAATGCGTCGGGCTGGTCCATATTCGCCGCATGCCCTGCGTTGTCGATGACAACCTTTCGGGCAGTGGAGATGTGGCGGCGCATGTAGTCGGCCCCGGCCAGGAAGTCGGTGTCTTGGGCGCCGACGATCACCAAGGTGGGCACCGTGATGGTGTCGAGCGAGGTGATGACACGGGCGTCCTTTTGAGCCATCACACCGCGGGCGGCGCGAGGCAGCCCCTCCGGATGTTGGTGTACGGCCTGCGCGAGTTCCGCCGAGTTGCCGGTAGGTGCTTCACCCCGCTCAAGTTTTTGTGCTCGCCGTTCCACCCACGCGTTCCACTTGTCGCGGGCTTCGTCGTTGCGGTAGCCCGGCCCTGTGTCGACCAGCACCAGCGCGGCCACCCGCTGCGGATGGGCCAGGTGGAAGGCCAGGGAAAGGTAGCCGCCCAAAGACATTCCGCCGACCACGGCACGATCAACACCCGCGGCGTCGAGAATCGCCGCCATGTCGGCGACGCTGATCTGCTCGCTGTAGCCATCCATGTCGCCGGGTGCATCGCTGCTGCCGTGGCCGCGCTGGTCCCAGACGATCGTTGGCCGGTCGACACTCAAGGCCCCGATATTGGCGTCCCACATGCCCGCTGTGGCGCCGAAGCCATGCGTCAGCAAAAGCGGCACACCCGGCGCGTGCGAGTTGTACACCTGGTAGGCCAGCGTGACCCCGTCTGGGCGGCGCAGTCGGTTCACTGCATCACCTCCGATCCGCACTCCGGCCCAGCGCCGTTCAGCATTGAGAAAACTGAAATGAGGGATCGTTCGCGTCAAAGGTGCCTTTGAGGGTGTCTTTCGTGATCGGGTGACTTAGGTCCATCGAGGATGGGTCGTTCACCCGGGCCCAGTCAGTGACAATCGCCCGTTCGATGAATTTCCATGTGTCGGAGCGCTTCTCGTACTTGTCGAGGTAGCGGCCGCCGACGATGAGATCGATGTCTCGATTGCTGCCGGCCAGCGTATGAACCGCGACGGTGTAAATCTCGCCTTCGGCCGCGTGTCCGGTGATCGCGAAGTTCGTTGTGGTGATGTTGTGCTGCATCAACCGGACGTGCGGACGCGCGGCAGTGAGTTGCTGGAGGAATTCACCGACGGTTCCCGCCGAAAATCCCCCATGGCTATCCACGGCGTCGTGGTGATAGAGGTTCCGCAGCCGTGCGACATCACCCCGGTCGACGGCGCGGCAGTAGGCATGGACGAGCTTTCGTAGTTGAAACTCGTCGATAATTTCCTGCAGTACGGTGTCGGTCGTCGTCATCGCCCCCGTCGCTCTCCCTGTCGAATCCGTTGTTCTTGCGTGCGCAGCGTACTGCTCGCAGGTTCTCAACTGGGATGAATCCGACGCCACGACCCGTCCGGCTGTCCGCTGGCCGTAGCTTGTGACCATCTCAAAGATGCTGTGATGTAGATCCTTTCAAGGGTTGATCGCCCCAACCCGAGTTCGCCACTACGTCGAAGAACCGGATCGAGGAACCGTTGATCGCCTCGTGTAAATGAGCAGGAAAGGAGAACGGGGGAGCCTTCATTGGGTTCATTCGTGTGTCGCGGGCGATATCTTCGGCGATTGCGTAGCCCAGATCATGGCGTGGCCATGCGGCGTGAACCCGGTCGGCAAAGCCCGCTGGAAGAACGTGTTTGTCGAGACCGTTGATGTCCAGGGAGATTCCAAAAAACGTCACGGACTGTTCGGGACCGAATCGGTGCGCCAAGCCGACGCTGGTGTGCAACGCAATTGACTGCCACACCGGGGGAATCCGATCCTCGGGCATCCCTTGCTCGCGAAGGAAGCGCACCGCGGCATCGGCTCCCTCGACTTCGAACCGCTGATCGCCGCCACCGTAATCGGTGACGCCGAGGTCATGCAGGATGCAACTAAGA
>JAVROG010000442.1:0-4120 GCA_032162865.1 Mycobacterium sp.
TTGCGGCCACGAGGATCGACCCGACCACCACTAGGGACAATGATGTCTGAGCAGAACGTTTACGGTGCAAACGCGGCGTCTAGCGCGCCCCGGACCAAGATCCGCACCCACCACCTACAGAAAATGAAGGCCGAAGGCCACAAGTGGGCCATGCTCACGGCCTACGACTATTCGACCGCCCGCGTCTTCGACGAGGCAGGCATCCCGGTGTTGCTGGTCGGCGACTCGGCGGCCAACGTCGTATACGGCTACGACACCACGGTGCCGGTTTCCATCGACGAGCTGATCCCGCTGGTTCGCGGCGTCGTCAAGGGGGCGCCGCACGCCCTCGTCGTCGCCGACTTGCCGTTCGGCAGCTACGAGGCCGGCCCCGCCGCCGCGCTGGCCGCCGCCACCCGATTCATGAAGGAAGGCGGCGCGCACGCCGTCAAGCTCGAGGGCGGCGAGCGGGTGGCCGAGCAGATCGGCTGCTTGACCGCGGCGGGTATCCCGGTGATGGCGCACATCGGCTTCACGCCGCAAAGCGTCAACACCCTGGGCGGGTTCCGGGTGCAGGGCCGCGGTGACGCCGCCGAGCAGACCGTCCACGACGCGATCGCCGTCGCCGAAGCCGGGGCGTTTTCCGTCGTCATGGAAATGGTGCCCGCCGAATTGGCCACCCAGATCACCGGCAAGCTGACCATCCCGACAGTGGGGATCGGAGCCGGTCCGAACTGCGACGCTCAGGTGTTGGTCTGGCAGGACATGGCCGGCATGAGCAGCGGCAAGGCGGCGCGATTCGTCAAGCGATTCGCGAGCGTCGGCGATGAATTGCGCCGGGCCGCTACCCAGTACGCGGAAGAAGTAGCTGGCGGAGTTTTCCCCGCCGACGAACACTGCTTCTGAGCTATTCCATGTTGCACCGATTACGGAAATCGGTGAGTGGCTGGCGAATACCTTCGAGGTCGGTGTGCGTCTGGGGGTTGGCGTCCATGTACTGCTTGACCTGGTTAGCCTGATCGCTGCGCGGCTGACCCTTCAAACCGGTGAAGTAGGCATTGACGTCCGGATGGCCGAATAGGTACTCCGATGTCGCCGCGGCCACACCAGCTGAGACCTGGGCCAGGTCGGCCGCCGTGCAGCCAGGTGCCGGCTCGGGGTCCGCTGTGGCCGAGCCGACCGCGGCGAAAAGCATTACGCCACTGATTGTGCCGGCAGCAATTCCGGCGACGACCGCGCGCGACGCGGCAAGTGCGAAAAACACCATCGATAGCTCCTCCATCAGGTATCCGAAACTTACCCGCACCGCAAACCATAAGCGGTTTTACTGCGACCCATGGGCTAAACGAGCGGTAGAGAATTGCGGGCCGCAAAAGATCCACCCGGTGCTAACGACGCAAAACCCGACCGGGGTTAATGCCGACATCGATATACTTCAACTCTCTGTCCGCCCACCCAGGAGTTGCGATATGAATCAGCGCCGCTGGATTACCGCACTGCTGGCCTTCTTGGCGATTACCCCGATCCCGGGAATCGTCGCCGTCACACACTCCGCCGGCACGGCGGAAGCCACCGTCTGTGTCAACGCGGGCCGACGCGTTTCGGTCAGCGGCTGCGCCAACGTCGGCGACGCCATCGCGCGCTACGCACCGCCGCCGGCCGATTACGCGCCGATGCCGGAAGACCCTCCTCCGCCGCCGCCCCCGTAACCGATCGGGCGCGAAATCCGTTCTCCCAGGCCACCGCGGACGGACACGCCGCATCCAAGATCGCTGCCCGCTGTTCAACCGTGGTGTGGCACGCTATGGATCATCATTTAAGAGCGTCGATGACCGTTTAATACCGCGGCGACGCGCCCCCTTACGGAGCCGAAAAGAATGCCAGAACCCTCGCGCCATCTGGAGGTGGAGCGCAAGTTCGACGTCCCCGAATCCACGGTCACCCCGTCGTTCGAAGGCATCGCGGCGGTGGCCCGGGTGGAAAACTTGCCGACGCAATCGCTGGACGCGATGTACTTCGACACGCAAACGCAGGATCTCGCGCGCAACAAGATCACTCTGCGGCGCCGCACCGGTGGCCATGACGCCGGTTGGCACCTGAAATTGCCGGCCGGGCCCGACGCCCGCACCGAGATTCGTACACCCCGGGGGTCCGCGGACGACGACACCGTCCCCAGCGAATTACTGGACGTGGTGCTGGCGATCGTTCGCGACAGGCCGCTCAAACCGGTCGCCCGGATCACCACCCAACGCGAAAGCCAGGTGCTGTACGGCATCGGGGGCGCTCCCTTCGCGGAGTTCAGCAATGACCATGTCCGCGCATGGTCGGCTGGTGATACCGATAGCCCCGACTCGAGCCCCGTTGAGCAAGAGTGGCGTGAGTGGGAACTGGAGCTCGACGAATCACGAGGGGCAAGCGACACCGAGCTGCTGAACCGGTTGAGCAACCGGCTCCTGGACGCTGGCGGCCAACCCGCCGGTCACGCGTCCAAGCTTGCGCGGGTGCTCGGGACGACGTTGCAGTCCAACGGCACCCAGCCGCCCGAAGACCCGGTACAGCGCGCGGTGGCCGAGCAGGTCGATGAGCTTTTGGTGTGGGATCGCGCCGTGCGCGCCGACGCCTTCGACTCCGTGCACCAGATGCGGGTCACCACCCGCAAGATCCGCAGTCTGCTGCGGGACGCCCAAGCGTCGCTCGAAGTTTCGGAGGGCACCTACGCCTGGGTGCTCGACGAACTACGCGAGCTCGCCGGCGTCTTGGGTGTGGCACGCGACGCCGAGGTGCTCGAACAGCGCTACGAGCAAGAGCTGGACCGGCTGTCACCGGAGCTGGTGCGTGGGCCGGTGCGCGAACGCCTGATCGAGGGCGCCAAACGCCGCTACCAGTCCGGGCTGCGGCGGTCATTGATCGCGATGCGGTCGCAGCGCTATTTCCGGCTGCTCGACGCGCTCGATTCGATGGTGGCCGAAACCCCGGCCACCGCTGCCGGCGAGCAGCCGGTCACCATTGACGCCGCCTACAAGAAGGTACGCAAGGCCGCAAAGGCCGCTGCTCAAGCAGACCAGGCCGCCCAAGAGGATGAAGTCGAGCCGTCGGCATACGAGGATCAGCAGGACGACGAAGACCACGACCCCGAGCACGATCGCGACGAGGCGCTGCACGTAATTCGCAAGCGCGCCAAGCGGCTTCGCTACACGGCGGCGGCGACCGGCGCGGACGACGTGTCCAAGCAGGCCAAGGCCATCCAGTCGTTGCTCGGCGACCATCAAGATAGCGTGGTCAGCCGCGACCACCTGACTCAGCAGGCCGACGCCGCGCACGCCGCGGGCGAAGACACCTTCACCTACGGTCTGCTCTACCAGCAGGAGGCCGACTTGGCCGAGAGCTGCCGTCAGCAGCTCGACGAGGCGCTGCGCAAACTCGACAAGTCGGTGAAAAAGGCGCGCTGACGCCGATCCGCGGCGTCGGCGGGGCGGGCGAGTTGGCCTGTAAGCCGGATTCTGTTATCACGGCGTTTGTACCGTTTAGCTATGTTGGGAGCGTTGTAACGGTGCAGGTCAGAGTGTTGGTTGTGTTGGCTAATGAAAGCGGTTGTCAGCTCTACTGCGGACGGTCTGCGGACGGTTGCCGGTACGGGCAGCCAGCCCGCGGAGGTCAGGTTCACCAGGACGAGCGCCGGGGTGTCCCGCACCTTGCGGTTCGGGTGCGACCGGCACCGGTCTGGTAGGGCCGCTGGTCATCCCCGGCGTCACCAGCTGCCTGCGAAATTAAAGGGAAGTAAATACCTGGCAGGACGATCAATGGTGCCCCGGCGAGCGGTGGGATCAGCAGTACGCTCATGACGTGCCGGAAACGTCGTACGCATCCTGCGGCGATCTCAGCCTGGCGTATCAGGTGTTCGGCGACGGGCCGGTCGAACTCGTCGTCGTCATGCCGTTCGTCAGCCACATCGAGCTGGCCTGGACCCTCCCCCAATTCAAGGCGTTCGTTGAGCAGCTCGCCACGTTCTGTCGCGTTGCCCTGTTCGACAAGGCCGGGGTCGGGCTGTCGGACCCGGTGCCAAAAGTTCGCACGCTGGATGATCGAGCAGCCGAGATCGAGGCTGTCATGGATGCGGTCGGCTTCACACAGGCCGTCGTCT
>JAVROG010000443.1:0-4665 GCA_032162865.1 Mycobacterium sp.
CCGGTGTAGGCGGGGACGCCATCGCAGTCTCTGCCAACGCGGCCTGCCTCAAGTCGGGCGCGGTGGGGACGGGGGTGCGCGCCGCAGCATCGGCGGAGACCTCGGTGAGGGCCGCGCGGGCAGCCACAGCCAGTTCGTTCGCGGTCTGGTATCGGTCATCGAGTTCCTTGGCCATGCCGCGCGCGATGACCTCGTCGAAACCGACGGGTATCGCGGGGTCGACGCTGGAGGGTTTGGGCGCCTCGCTGAACAGATGAGCGGCGGCCAATCCCTCCACACCGCCACCAGCAAAAGGCACCCGCCCGGTCAGACACTCGTACAGCACACAGGCCAGTGAGTACACATCGCCGCGAGCATCGGCGATCGTCTCGAGCTTGAAGCGCTCCGGAGCCATATACGCCGGAGTCCCCGGGTTGACATTCGTGCGGGTCAAGCGAGTCGCAACTGCCTCGTGCACAAGTCCGAAGTCAATCAAATACACAAATTCCTCGCCGACCATCAGCATGTTCGACGGCTTCACGTCACGATGCACCAGCCCCGCCTTGTGAGCCGTATCCAAGGCTCCCGCGACCTGTTCGACAACCCGGACCGCCTTGTGCGGACTCATCTGCCCATCGCGGCTGAGCACGGTGTGCACGTCGACGCCCTCGATGATCGGCATCACCAGATACAGACGTCCGTCGATTTCACCCGCCTCATAGATCGGGATGATGTTCGGGCTGGCCAGTCGGCCCGCCGCAAAGGCTTCGCGGCGAAACCGCTCCTCATAGCCCGGCTCGGTAGCCAGTTCCGGCCGCAGCACTTTGACCGCCACGTCCCGGCCCAGCGCGGTGTCGTGGGCCCGATAAACCGAGCCCATGGCGCCCTGACCGAGCAATTCGAAAAGCCGATAGCGGCCGAACTCCACTTCAGTTGCGGGCACCGCCGCCGCAGCGACGGGGGATGCGAGTGCGTCTCTGGCCGCGAAAGCCAAATCGCGGGCGGTTTGATAACGGTCGTCGGGGTTCTTGGCCATGCCACGCGCAATCACCTCGTTGAACCCGATCGGAATTTTGGGCTCGACGTCGGTGGGCTTCGGCGGCTCACCCTCGAGGTGCGCGGTGACAAACTGTTCGAGTCCGTCGCCTGCCACGGCCGGGCGCCCGGTCAGGCACTCGTAGAGCACGCACGCCAGAGCGTAGATGTCGCTGCGGGCCTCGGCGGGACGGGAACTGAAACGCTCCGGTGCCAGGTACGGCCAACTTTCGACAACGACATCGACACCGGCCGAACCCTCCGTCGGCGTATGAGCGGCCACCCCGAAATCGGTGAGATACACGAATTCGCCGCCAACCACGAATAAGTTCGCCGGCCGCACATCGCTGTGCACCAGTCCAGAAGTGTGGGCGGCTTCAAGCGCCGCGGCGGCCTGCTCGATTATCCGCACCGCCAGCGAAGGGCTCGTTGGCCCATCCCGGCTCAGCATGCTCCGCAGATCGATGCCGTCGACGACGGGCATCGCCAGATACAGCCGCCCGTCGATTTCGCCGGCCTCATAAATCGGGATGATGTTCGGATCGTTCAGGTGGGTGGCGATGGAGGCCTCATGGCGGAACCGCTCCTGATAGCTCGGTTCGGCAGCCAACTCCGACGGAATCACCTTGATGGCCACTTCGCGACTCATCATCGTGTCGTGGGCCCGGTAAACCGTGCCGATGCCGCCCGAGCGGAGCACCTCAAGCAGCCGGTATCGCCCGAAGACGTCGCCTGCTGAGTCCGCTTCCAAGTCCCCCTCCAGCGAAGCCTCCTCCGAGCACCAAGTGGTGTGTGGATGCTATCAACGCACCCGGCACAGACTGTGGGCTTTCGCGTCGGGCCGCCTTCAGCAAGGCTGCAGGCATGCAACGCACGCCCGAGCTGGCCCGCAAGTTCTACGACCGCTTCGAGCCGATCCACGCCCTGACGTACTTCGCGCCGGAAGTGCGCGAGGCCCTGGACAACCTCGGTTACCGCGGCTTCTGGATGGGGTATTTCGCCGCCCGGTCGGCACCCCTGGGCGCGGTGCCGGCGCAGGTCGTGACGGCGGTGTTCTACAACTTCGCTCAGGCGCGGGTGGCCAAGGCCCTGCCATCGGCCTGGGACATCGCCGGGCCGGATGTCGCGCTGCGCGCTCGCCAAGACTCGGCGGTGGCCGCGCTACGCCGATGCGGCCTGGATGACGACGAAAATGTATGTACCGCAGCAGAGTTGGCGTTGCGTGCCGCGCAACAAACGCCGGTGGACGGCCGGGCACTGTTCGCCGCCAACGTCGCCCTACCCGTGCCGCCGGATCCGTTGGCCGCACTGTGGCATGCGACCACACTGCTGCGGGAGCACCGCGGCGACACTCACGTGGCGGTGCTAGTCGCCGAGGGCATCTCGGGGCGAGAGTCAAATGTGTTGCACACCAAGGCCTCCGGGCTTCCGCCGGACTACATGAAGCGCGCCCGGCACTACGACGACGCCGAATGGTCGGCCTGCGAGCAGCGCCTGGCCGACCGGGGCCTAGTAGACGACAAGGGATCGTTGACGCCGGCCGGACGTGACTTCAAGGACCACATCGAAACAACTACCGACCAGCTGGCGCTGCGTGCGTTCGACGGACTCGATGACGACGAACTTCAGGCGTTGTTCAACGCGCTGACACCGGTCGCACGGATGGTGATCGCCGGCGGCGATTTGCCCGCCACCACGCCCATGAGTGTGCGCCTCGACTTCTAGCCTTGTATGCGGCGTCGGGCGCCAGGACGCCCCTGTCGTAGGCCATCATCAGGCCGCGGACCACGTTGCTCCACAACGTGTGGTCCACACACAGATGGCTGGCGGTGAGTACCAAGCGGTCGGGGGCCCCGGGAAGCATGGATACCGCGAAGAGTCGGCCGGTGCGCATGTCGTAGCTGCCCCGCTGCCTGGCGATCACCTCCGACACGGTGACCCCCGGTGGCTCGACCGCCCAGCTCCAGCCGCCACCCGGGCGAGACAGCCAACGGTCTCTGCTCGGTTCGAAGACGGCGCCCAGGTTCGGGTTGGCGTCGAAGACCGCGTCCACCGCGGCACGGATACCGGTCTGGTCCAAGCGCGAGTCGGCAACCAGAACCTCCTCGTGCGCGCAAGCCTCGAGGTCGTTGACGAACGGAATCTGAGTATAAGCCCAGTAAGATGATGTTCCCTGCTCCACGGAGACAGATTCCATCGCCGTGCTTGGGGAATTCTTGGGAAATTCTTGGGAACGGTCGGTGAACTGGCCGGTCACATCTGGACGGCCTGCCTCGTCTCCCCGGTATGACACAGAAAACCCGCATCGAGCCCCTGCCCCCGAAGCGCGCCGGCCTGCTGGTCCGCGCCATGTACCGCGTCGCCCGCCGGCGTTTCGGTGAGGTCCCCGAGCCGTTCAGCGTCGCCGCGCACCACCCGCGCCTGCTGATCGCCAACGCCGTGCACGAGACCATGCTGCAGAGCGCGTCGCGCACGGTGCCGGCCAGCGTGCGCGAATTGGCCGTGTTCTGGACCGCACGCACCATCGGCTGCTCATGGTGCGTCGACTTCGGGGCCATGTTGCAGCGCCTGGACGGACTGGACGTCGAGCGCCTGAAGTTCATCGACAGCTACGCCACCTCGCCCGCGTTCAGCGACGACGAGCGCGCCGCCATCGCCTACGCCGACGCGATGACCACCGACCCACATTCGGTGACCGACGAACAGGTCGACGATCTGCGTGCCCGGTTCGGCGAGGCAGGTGTGATCGAGCTGACCTATCAGATCGGCATCGAAAACATGCGGGCCAGGATGTACTCGGCGCTGGGCATCACCGAGCAGGGCTTCAATTCCGGGGACAGCTGCCGGGTGCCCTGGGCTGACCCGGCCGGCGCTACGCCGTAAATTCGCGGCCCACGCGGGAAACAAGTCCGGTTCCACTGACTAGCATTTCTTGATGGCGTCCTACGTGATTGCCGCCCCCGAGGCTCTCGCCGCGGCCTCAGCGGACTTGACCGGGATCGAGGAAGCCATCAAGGGGGCCGCCGCTGCAGCGGCGCCCTCGACGACGGGGATCCTCGCGGCGGCCGGCGATGAAGTGTCCGCGGCGATCGCGAAATTCTTCGGCAGTCACGCCGACGGGTTTCAGGCACTGAACGCGCAGACGACCCTTTTCCAAGCCCAATTCGAGCGTGCGCTGCGCGCGGCTGGGGAAGCCTACGCGGCCGCTGAGGCCGCGAATGTGTCGCCGCTGCTGCAGCAGGTCGAAAGCCTGGGGCTCTTTTCACCCATCGAGCTGCTGATCGGACGTCAGCTATGTGGCGGCGCTGGGCCCGGGTTTGTGGGGCCCCGCACCGCAACGCTGGGAGCGCTGCTCAACTCGGCCACCAACGCGGTCGGTCTTGGTGGGGTGGTGAACTTCCCTTCCACCGTGGCCCTGGCCGGCCCCAACGGGGTTACCGGGGTCAGGATCGGGTTCTCGTTCCTGCAAATCCCGATTAGCTCGGCGACCTTTCTGGGAATTCAACTGCCGCCGTTCAGTTATCCCGCCCCCGCACTGTGGTACTTCCCGACGCAGGCGGACGGTGCGGTGGCCGCCGTCGGAACCACCTATCTTCAGCACGGCTTCGGCGCAATCGGTTGGCTGTACCAGCCACTGGCCATGCAGCTGGC
>JAVROG010000444.1:0-15961 GCA_032162865.1 Mycobacterium sp.
TTCGGTCTGCCGTACTTCCCGGTGACGCCGCTGTTCCCGTTGGCCGGCCCCGCCGGACTGGTGCCACTGCCGTCGAAGTGGCGGATCGCGTTCGGTGAGCCGATCCACACCGCCGACTACTCGCTCAGCGACGCCGACGACCCCATGGTCACCTTCGAGCTGACCGACCAGGTGCGCGAGACCATCCAGCAGACGCTGTACCGGCTGCTGGCCGGGCGGCGCAATATCTTCTTCGGCTGACCCCTCACGCCGCGAAACGTAAACCGCCGCCGCGATTCTCGCGAATCGCAGCGGCGGTTACCGTTCTGCTGCGTTACTTGACCAGGGTGAACTGGCACACGTTGGTGTAGCCGTCACGGAACAGGTCAGAGCAGCCGGTCAGGTAGCGCATCCAGATGTCGTACATCTCCTGGCCCTTGAGCTCGATCGCCTTTTCCTTGTGCTCTTCCAGCGCCTGGGCCCAGGTGTTCAAGGTGGGGACGTAGTTCTTGCCGATGTAGTGGTGGCGCTCGATTTTGAAACCCGCCTCGGTCGAGTAGCGGTCGACCTGCTCGACCTGGGGCAACTTACCGCCGGGGTAGATCTCCTTCAAGATGAAGCTGATGAAGCGCAGCAAGCTCATCGTGGTCTTGAGACCCATTGCCTTGCCCTCTTCGGCGGTGGGCACCACGATCGAGTGCAGCAAGAAACGGCCGTCGTCAGGCAGCAAGCTGTAGTACTTCTTGAAAAAGGTGGCGTAGCGCTGGTATCCGGCGTCGCCGGCCCCGTCGGCGAAGTGCTCGAACGCGCCTAGCGACACGATCCGGTCCACCGGCTCGTCGAACTGCTCCCAGCCCTGCAGGCGAACCTCTTTGTGGCGGGGGCTGTCCATTTCGGCAAATTTCTGCTCGCAATGGGCGACCTGGTTTTCACTGAGCGTGAGGCCGATGACGTTGACGTCGTAGTGCTCGACGGCGTGCCGCATGGTCGAACCCCAGCCGGACCCGATGTCGAGCAGAGTCATGCCAGGCTCGAGGTTGAGCTTGTCCAGCGCCAGCTTGCGCTTGGCGAACTGCGCCTCTTCGAGTGTTTTGGTCTGCGGCTCATCGATATTGGGGTGCTCATCGAAATAGGCGCAGCTGTACGTCATCGAAGGATCAAGCCATAGCTTGAAGAATTCGTTCGATCGGTCGTAGTGCGACTGCACTGCCTCGACCGGGGGCTGCAGCTGGGTGCCAGCCGTATTGCCTTGTGATGTCATAAAAACGACGCTACCTGCTCTATTTATATCGATGCAATTGCCGCGACGGTCGCCTCGGCGTCGGAGTCGTGTTGTGCGGCTTCACCCAACATGGTGACGACGCTGGTGACGACCGGGTTGCCTTCGGCGTCTGTCACTTCACTGCGGATTTCGGCCAACACCGTACCGTGGGACTGGATCACCGAGTCCAAATAGGTGTCGAAGTGCAGTTCGTCGCCCACCATGATCGGCCGGTGGAATTTGAACTTCTGGTCGCGATGCATGACCCGGGCGATGTTGATCGGGATGCTGAACTTGGTGAAAATCTCCAGCTGAACCCGCCGCCCGGCGATAGCCAGAAACGTCAGCGGGGCGACCACGGCTGGGTAACCGGCTTCGGCGGCGGCCGCTTCGGAGTAGTAGACGGGATTGTCGTCCTTGAGTGACATTGCGAACTCGCGGATCTTTTCGCGTCCGACCAGGAAGTGGTCCAGCTGTCGGTAGTGCTTACCGATGATCCCTTGGGCTCCCTCAGGAAGAGTCATCCCGGCGCTTTCCCCTCGAATAGTTTGCTCAGCGGCGCAGCTTATCAGCGTGATTGGCGTTTTGAGGCCAGCGCCGCCAACGCGCCGCCCGCCGCTCCGAGCGCCAGAGCGGACGGCACCCCGATGCGAGCGGCCTTGCGTGCGGTTCGGAAGTCGCGGATCTCCCATCCCCGCTCCCGGGCGAGGCTGCGCAGCCGCGCGTCGGGATTGATCGCGACGGCCGTGCCCACCAGCGACAGCATGGGAACGTCGTTAAAGCTGTCGGAGTAGGCGGTGCACCGTTTGAGGTTTAGGCCCTCCCGGATCGCCAGGGAACGCACCGCGTGCGCTTTACCGGGGCCGTGCAGGATGTCGCCCACCAGCCTGCCGGTGAAGACTCCGTCGACCGATTCGGCCACGCTGCCCAGGGCACCGGTCAGACCCAGTCGGCGGGCGATGGTTGACGCGAGTTCATAGGGCGTGGCGGTGATGAGCCACACCTGCTGGCCTGCGTCGAGATGCATCTGCGTGAGCTCGCGGGTGCCGGACCAGATCTTGTCGGCGATGATCTCGTCGTAAATCTCCTCGCCGAGCCGTACCAATTCGTCGACCGACCGGCCCTCGATGAAGGCGAGGGCCTTGCGGCGGCCGGCAGCGACGTCGTCGCTGTTCTCGCGGCCGAGCACTTGAAACTTGGCCTGCGCGTAGACGAATCCCAGCACGTCGCGATAGGTGAAGTAGTCGCGCGCGGCCAGCCCGCGACCGAAGTGCACCGCTGAGGAGCCCTGTACCAACGTGTTGTCCACATCGAAAAATGCGGCGGCGGTCAAATCGACGGGCGGCGGGAGACGCTCACCAGCGGCATTCGCGTGCAAGTCGTCAAGCGCACGCTCGGCACTGGCGTTGGCCGCCAGGGACTCCAAGTCCACGCGACCGGTGTGAACGGTGCCGTCCATGGGATCACCGGTGTGAACGATGCCGTCCATGGGGTCAGAGGAAGCCATCAGAACCTCCCAAGTCGCTAGGTAGCCGGTGCTCGGTCCGGTGAAGCTGTCGAGCCGATATCAACCCTATCGGGCCTCTCAAATCCCGCCCGCTGACACGTCTCCGGTAAGGGGCCCGACCACCCCGGGCGGGTGTTGCCGGGGCGGTGTATCCGGGGGCCGAATGCCAGACTGGTGGCCATGACACCACCCGCCGGCCGTCCGCAGGTCGAGCTGCTCACCCGCGCCGGGTGCGCGATCTGCCTGCGGGTACACACCCAACTGGTTGGACTGGCCGGGGAGCTCAACTTCGATTTGGCGAGCACCGATGTCGACGCCGCGGCGCTGGCCGGAAACCCGGCGCTGCGGGCCGAATTCGGCGATCGGCTGCCGGTGGTTCTGCTGGACGGACGTGAGCACAGCTACTGGGAGGTCGACGAACCACGGTTGCGGGCCGATCTCGCAGCGCGCTGAGTGCGGGTCGCTCGAGCGCCCGATATTTGGTAGCCCACCTGACAAACGTCTACCGTAGAGACCAGTTCACTTTCCGACGCTGTAAGGGAGCGGGCCAGGTGATGCTGCCGTGAGCATCCTGCTCTTTGGGGTTTCGCACCGCAGTGCGCCGGTCTCCGTGCTGGAGCAACTCACCATCGACGAGTCCGATCAGGTCAAGATCGTTGACCGATTGCTGCAGTCATCGCTGGTGACCGAGGCCATGGTGCTCTCGACGTGTAACCGCGTCGAGGTGTACGCCGTGGTCGAGGCGTTCCACGGCGGCCTCTCGGTGATCGGGCAGGTGCTGGCCGAATACTCCGGCCTTTCGATGGGCGAACTGACCCAGCATGCCTATGTCCGCTACAGCGAGGCCGCCGTCGAGCACCTGTTCGCGGTGGCCAGCGGCCTGGACTCGGCGGTGGTCGGCGAGCAGCAGGTGTTGGGCCAGGTACGCCGTGCCTATGCCGCTGCCGAGGCCAACAGCACGGTGGGACGGGTGCTGCACGAGCTGGCCCAGCGGTCGCTGTCGGTCGGCAAGCGGGTGCACTCCGAAACCGCGATCGACGCAGCGGGCGTCTCGGTGGTCTCGGTCGCGCTCGGTATTGCCGAACGCAAGCTGGGCAGCCTGGAAGGCAAAACCGCTGTGATAGTCGGTGCCGGGGCAATGGGCGCCCTGTCGGCCGCGCACCTGACCCGGGCCGGTATCGGCCGGGTTCGCGTCCTGAACCGGTCAATCGCCCGCGCCGAGCGATTGGCGGACCGGATCGGTGATTCCGACACACCGGCCGAGGCGCTGAGCCTCGATCGCCTGGCTGACGCGTTGGGCGATGCCGATGTGGTGGTCAGCTGCACCGGCGCGGTCAGCCCGGTGATTTCGCTGGCCGATGTACACCACTCGCTGGTCAACGCGCGCCGCGACGAAACTACGAGGCCGTTGGTCATCTGCGATCTCGGGATGCCGCGCGACGTCGACCCGGCGGTGGCCGGATTGCCCGGCGTCCTGGTCGTCGACGTGGACCGGGTGCAACACGAACCGTCGGCGCACGCGGCGTCCGCGGACGTCGACGCCGCCCGTCAGATCGTCGCCGCTGAAGTTGCTGCCTACCTGGCTGGGCAGCGAATGGCCGAAGTCACCCCGACGGTCACAGCGCTCCGTCAGCGGGCCGCCGACGTGGTGGAGGCCGAGTTGCTGCGGCTGGACAACCGGCTGCCGAGGCTGGATACCGCCGAGCGCGAGGAGGTCGCCCGTACCGTGCGACGGGTGGTCGACAAGCTGCTGCACGCGCCGACGGTGCGAATCAAGCAGCTCGCCAGTGCCCCCGGCGGCGACAGCTACGCCGAAGCGCTGCGCGAACTCTTCGAACTGGACCAGACCGCTGTCGATGCAGTCGCCGCTGGCGAATTACCAGTCGTATCAAGGGGATTCGAAAGTATTCAGCAGTCCCCCAAAAATTCCACCGAGTGCTGATTGGCGCATGTGATTCGGATAGGCACTCGGGGCAGCCTGCTGGCCACCACCCAGGCCGCGACCATCAGAGACGCATTGATCGCCAACGGCCATCCCGCCGAGTTGGTGACAATCGCCACAGTGGGCGACCAATCGTCGGCACCGATCGAAACGCTCGGCGTCGGCGTCTTCACCACCGCGCTGCGGGAGGCCATCGAGGACGGGCGCGTCGACGTGGCTGTGCACTCGCACAAAGATTTGCCAACCGCCGACGACCCCCGTTTCACCATCGCGGCCATACCGCCACGGAATGACCCCCGGGATGCACTTGTAGCCCGCGACGGGCTGGTGCTCGGGGAGTTGCCGGCGGGTTCGCTGGTGGGCACGTCGTCTCCCCGGCGGGCCGCACAGCTTAGAGCATTGGGTCTCGGTTTGGAAATCCGCCCCCTAAGAGGCAACCTAGATACCAGGTTGAACAGGGTAAGTAGTGGTGACCTTGACGCCGTCGTGGTGGCCCGGGCTGGTCTGGCCCGAATAGGTCGTCTAGACGACGTCACCGAGACGCTGGAGCCGGTGCAAATGTTGCCAGCGCCTGCTCAGGGCGCTCTCGCCGTCGAGTGCCGAGCCGGGGACACCCGGTTGGCAGCGGTGTTGGCGGAGTTGGACGACGCCGACACGCGAGTGGCGGTCACTGCGGAGCGATCCCTGCTCGCCGAACTGGAGGCGGGTTGTTCCGCACCGGTGGGTGCGATCGCGGAAGTGGTCGAGTCCATCGATGAGGAGGGGCGGGTCTTCGAAGAGCTGTCGCTGCGCGGTTGTGTGGCGGCACTCGACGGATCGGACGTGATCCGTGCGTCCGGTATCGGCAGCACCGATCGGGCACGGGAGCTGGGGCTCTCGGTCGCCGCGGAGCTGTTCGAACTGGGCGCCCGTGAGTTGATGTGGGAGGCGCGGGAAGACCCCGCGCAAGGACATTGAAAGAGACTTGGGAGCGACAACGATGACGCGAGGGCGTAAGCCGACACCGGGCCGCATCACATTCGTGGGCTCTGGTCCAGGCGACCCCGGTCTACTGACCACCCGGGCTGCGACCGTGCTGGCCAATGCCGCACTGGTTTTCACCGACCCCGACGTACCCGAGCCGGTGCTCGCGTTGATCGGGAAGGATCTGCCCCCGGTGTCCGGCCCGGCTCCCGCCGAACCGGCGCCCGGGAGTGCGGACGCCGTGTCCGCGGCGTCCTCGAACGGCGAGGCCCCGCCCACGGTGGTGACCAGTGGTCCCGACATCCGTCCTGCGCTCGGTGATCCCGCCGAGGTCGCCAAGACGCTGACCGCCGAGGCCCGTTCGGGTGTCGACGTGGTGCGGCTGGTGGCCGGCGACCCGCTGTCGGTGGACGCGGTCATCACCGAGGTGAATGCGGTCGCCCGCACCCACCTGCACGTCGAGATCGTTCCCGGCCTGGCCCCCACCAATGCGGTGCCGACCTATGCCGGGCTGCCGCTTGGTTCGTCGCACACCGTGGCCGACGTGCGTGGGGACGTGGACTGGGAGGCGTTGGCCGCCGCACCTGGACCGCTGATCCTGCAGGCCACCGCATCGCATCTGGCCGAGGCGGCGCGCACCCTGATCGACCACGAGCTGGCCGACGCCACACCGTGCGTGGTGACCGCGCAGGGCACCACCTGTCAGCAGCGTTCGGTCGAAACCACGCTGCTGGGCCTGACCGACCCGGCCGTCCTAGGCGGCGGCGCCGACCCGGCCGGTCCACTGACCGGGCCGCTGGTGGTGACCATCGGCAAGACCGTGACCAGCCGGGCCAAGCTGAACTGGTGGGAGAGTCGGGCGCTGTACGGCTGGACCGTGCTGGTGCCGCGCACCAAGGACCAGGCCGGCGAGATGAGCGAACGGTTGACGTCCTACGGCGCGCTGCCCATCGAGGTGCCGACCATCGCCGTCGAGCCGCCGCGCAGCCCCGCGCAGATGGAACGCGCCGTCAAGGGCTTGGTGGACGGTCGATTCCAGTGGGTGGTGTTCACCTCCACCAACGCGGTGCGTGCGGTGTGGGAGAAGTTCGGCGAATTCGGCCTCGACGCCCGTGCGTTCTCCGGTGTCAAGATCGCCTGCGTCGGCGAGTCGACGGCCGACCGGGTTCGCGCGTTCGGGATCAGCCCCGAGCTGGTGCCGTCCGGTGAGCAGTCCTCGATGGGGCTGTTGGACGAATTCCCGCCCTACGACAGCATTTTCGACCCGGTGAACCGGGTGCTGCTGCCGCGTGCCGACATCGCCACCGAAACGCTGGCCGAGGGACTCCGTGAGCGCGGTTGGGAGATCGAGGATGTGACCGCCTATCGGACGGTGCGGGCTGCCCCGCCGCCGGCGTCCACCCGCGAGATGATCAAGACGGGTGGATTCGACGCGGTGTGTTTCACCTCCAGCTCCACGGTGCGCAACCTGGTCGGCATTGCCGGCAAACCGCACGCGCGGACCATCATCGCCTGCATCGGCCCCAAGACCGCCGAGACCGCCGCCGAGTTCGGTCTGCGGGTGGATGTCCAGCCTGAAACCGCCGCAGTCGGCCCCTTGGTCGACGCGCTGGCCGAACACGCAGCTCGGTTGCGCGCCGAAGGTGCGCTGCCCCCGCCGCGCAAGAAGAGCCGCAGGCGGTAGTGGGTTATCCGCGGCACCGACCGCGTCGGCTCCGCTCCACCCCGGCTCTGCGCCGTATGGTGGCGCAAACCTCTTTGGAGTCAAGGCATTTGGTGCTGCCGATGTTCGTCGCTGACGGTATCGACGAACCGCGACCCATCTCTTCAATGCCGGGGGTGGTGCAGCACACCCGCGACTCCCTGCGCAGCGCCGCCGCCGCTGCGGTCGATGCCGGGGTCGGCGGGCTGATGCTGTTCGGAGTGCCGCACGCGCAGGACAAGGATGCTCTCGGCTCGTCCGGTACCGATCCCGACGGGATCCTCAACGTGGCGCTGCGTGACCTCACCAAGGATCTCGGCGATGCCACGGTGTTGATGGCCGACACCTGCTTGGACGAGTTCACCGACCACGGGCACTGCGGCGTCCTCGACGAACGTGGCCGCGTCGATAACGACGCCACGTTGATCCGGTATGTGGAACTGGCTGTGGCACAAGCGGAATCGGGTGCGCACGTGGTGGGCCCGAGCGGCATGATGGATGGCCAGGTGGGCGCGATCCGGGAAGGTCTGGACGCTGCCGGCTACACCGATGTGGTGATCCTCGCGTATGCGGCCAAGTTCGCCTCGGCCTTCTACGGTCCGTTCCGCGAGGCGGTGGCCTCGAGCCTGGCCGGCGACCGGCGCACTTATCAACAGGAGCCGGGAAATGCCCGGGAGGCACTGCGTGAGGTCGAACTGGATCTGGACGAGGGCGCCGACATCGTGATGATCAAACCCGCCATGGGTTATCTCGACATTGTGGCGGCCGCGGCGGACCTCTCACCGGTGCCGGTGGCGGCCTACCAAGTTTCGGGGGAGTACGCGATGATTTGTGCGGCGGCAGCCAACAATTGGATCGACGAACGTGCGGCGGCGCTGGAGTCGTTGACCAGCATTCGACGCGCCGGGGCCGACTTGGTGCTCACCTATTGGGCCGCCGACGCGGCGAGTTGGCTTTCTTGACGGGCCGGCAAGGCGACAATCAACAGGGTGAGGCTCACATGACACCAGCGGGGGAATCCGAGGACAAGGTGTTGTTTTACGAACCCGGCGCCAGCTGGTATTGGCTGCTGGGCGGGCCGCTGTCGGCGGCGTCGCTGATCTATATCGAGTGGACCAACCATGTGCAGATTTCGCTGCTGGTTCCGGTGATCTTCCTGTTCCTGGTGTCGGGATTCGTGGCGGTGCAGGTCAAGGCGGCGCGGATCCACACCTCGGTGGAGTTGACCGAGGAAGCGCTGCGTCAAGGCACCGAGACCATCCTGGTATCCGAAATCGTCAAGGTTTTTCCCGAAGCCGAGAACTCGGTCGCGTCCGGAAAGACGTTGGCCAGGTGGCAGTCGTCGCGGGCGCTTGGTGAACTGGCCGGGGTGCCGCGCGGCAGGTACGGCATCGGTCTGAAGCTCACCGGCGGACGTAGCGCCCAAGCCTGGGCGCGTCGCCATCGTCATTTCCGTGATGTGCTGACGCCGCTGATCGAGGGGCGGATGGGGCCGTACGTCCCTGAGGTGGACGAGGTCGATGACGACGACAACGAGTCGATTCTGTGAACGCCGGCTTCCGGGCTGTCTTCGAGCTGATCTTGGCGGCCGCCGCGTTGGTGGCGAGCGCGCTCAGTTGGATCGACACCCGTTCGGTGATCGCGGTGGCGCCGGTGGCCGAAGGTCAACCGACCACCATGTCGGTGGTTTACGACCCGCAGCAGCTATTGCTGACGCTGTTGTTGGCGACGGTCGCCGGAATTTTTATCATCGTCGGTGTGGCCAGGATGAGACGCGTTAAGCCGACTTCTTGACCAGCGGCAGGACCACCTGGCGGCGCCAGGCGATGGCGTCGGCCAGGTTGCGCAGCGCCCCGTGTACCGAGGTTGCCACGGGGAATGCCATCTCGTCGGGCTCGCCGAGCAGCGCGTTGATCATCGGGTTGGCCACGACCACCCACTCGACATCGGCGGCGCGGCACTCCTCGTCCAGCACGCACAGCAATCCGAGGGCGGCAGAGGAGAAGTGATCCAGTGCGCTCAGGTCGAGCACGATGGGGTGGTCACCGAGGACGAACCGGCGGACATACTCGCTGACCTGATCGACGTTGACCGCGTCGATCTCGCCACGGATGGTCACTACGGTCGCCAGGTGACGGTAGTGCGCCCGGATCTGGGCGCCACCGCAGTCGACAATGCCCGAAACCGGCTTACAAACCTGCCCTGTGATCGCGATAGTCATTGGAAAGCCCCATTCCCCTTGGCAGGCCGACCAGCCCTGCCCCTAAAGGTGCCCGCAAAACCTAAGGGGACCGACAGCCACGCCTAACTCTTTGCTAAGGAAGCGGCTCATCGACCGTCGCGGCGAGGGCGCTGTTAGGCTGCTCTGGCTGCCGGTCGCTAGTCGGGGAGCTGGGAATGGCCCGGTCAGCCCACCTAGCCGATCGAGATAGCAGGGTCCGGACGGAAAGAGCGTCGTGCGCAGCGGAGTAATGACGGGCGAGATCAAGGCCCTGACGGGACTGCGCATCGTCGCCTCGGTGTGGGTGGTGCTGTTCCACTTCCGGCCGATGCTGGCCGATGCGTCGCCCGATCTGCGCGAGAATCTGGCCCCGGTACTCAACTGCGGGGCCCAAGGCGTGGACCTGTTCTTCATCCTCAGCGGATTCGTGCTGACTTGGAACTACCTCGACCGGATGGGCCAGTCGTGGTCGTTGCGCGCCACCGTGCACTTCCTGTGGCTGCGGTTGGCCCGGGTGTGGCCGGTGTATCTGGTCACCCTGCACCTGGCCGCCGCCTGGTTCATCCTCACCCTCCACGTCGGTCACACGCCATCGCTCGACATAGGTCGGCTCACCGCGATCAGCTATGTGCGTCAGGTCCTGCTGGTACAGCTGTGGTTCCAACCGTTCTTCGATCTGTCCAGCTGGGACGGGCCCGCCTGGTCGATCAGTGCGGAATGGCTGGCCTACCTGCTTTTCGCTGGGATGGTGCTGGTGATCTTCCGGATCCAGCATGCGACCAGGGCGCGGGGCTTGATCCTGCTGGCTCTCGCGGCGTCGTTGCCCCCGGTGTTGTTGCTGCTTTCCAGCGGGGTGTTCTACACGCCCTGGAGCTGGTTGCCGCGGATCGTGACGCAGTTCGCCGCCGGAGCGGTGGCCTGCGCTGCCGTGCGTCGGCTGCGGCCGACCGACCGCGGTCGCCGCATCGCCGGATACCTTTCCCTGCTGCTGGTGGCCGCCATCGTCGGCATCCTCTACCTGCTCGACGCGTTCCCGATCACCGGGGTTTACGACAGTGCCGGGGTGGTCGACCTGTTGTTCGTGCCGCTGGTGATCACGCTGGCAATCGGTGCGGGGAGCCTGCCGCGGCTGTTGTCGACGCGATTGATGGTGTACGCCGGGGAGATCTCGTTCTGCCTGTACATGGTCCATGAATTGGTCCACACCAGCTGGACATGGGCAGTGATCAATTTCCAACTGCATCCGTGGCAGCAGGACAACCCGTGGAAATGGAATATCTTCGGTCTGCTCGCGGTCGCTGTAGGTCTTTCGATACTGCTCTACCACTTCGTCGAAGAGCCTGCCCGCCGTTGGATGCGCAGGATGGTCGATGCCCCGCCGACACCCGCGGGCCACGAGCCCGAGGCGTCGGAAAGCACCGGGCCAGACGACCCGGCCGACACCGAGTTACAGCAGATCGACGATGCGCTCAAAGCGGTTCCGGCCCGCGCACTGTGACCCACCCCTCCTCGACATGTCCTGAAGCACAGGCGCGTTGACAACTACAGCGCGCTGTTTCCTCGTACGATTTTGATAGCTGCGCACTCACTCGGGGGCAGCATCTAAATTTCAGGCTTCCACCGGGAGGTCTCAGTGACCCGACTGGCCACGTTCGTCGTAACCCTCAGCATGGTGTTGGCGGTATTTGCGCCGTGCCTGGCAGACCCGGCGCAGCTACGGCCGTACCACGCTGTGACGCTGGACTTGTGGCTCAAGCACGTCGCAGTGATCGGTGACTCGTACACCACCGGCACCGACGAAGGCGGTCTGGGACCGAACGCGTGGACCGCGCGCAGTTGGAAGGCACTCACTGTGCCAGGCCTGCGGATCGCCAGCGACGTGGCGGCCGAGGGCAGAGCCGGATACGGCGTCGTTGGCGACCACGGCAGTACCTTTCAGGATCTGACCGGGCGGGTCGTCAAGGCCGACGACGTCCTGGTGGTCTTCTTCGGTTCGCGCAACGACCAGGAAGTTGATCCGGTGGTGTTGGCGCAACGGACACACGACACTTTTGTTCTCGCCCGCCGACTTGCCCCGTCCGCAAGGTTCCTGGTGATCGGACCTCCGTGGCCAACCGCCGATGTGCCCAGGCCGGTGTTGGTGATTCGCGACGTGCTTGCCGGTGCGGCGTGGGCGGCGGGGGCGGCGTTCGCCGACCCGATCGGCGACCGGTGGTTCGTCGAGCGCCCCGGGCTGATCGGCGCAGACGGTGTGCACCCGAACGACGCGGGCCATGAATACCTGGCGGACAAGATCGTGCCACTCATTCGGTGGCAGTTGTCGAAGTGAACGCCGGCCGGCGGTGAGTAACCTGGCGGTACCGCGTGGCGGAAGGAACCGGAATGAACATCCTGGATGAGTTCTCACCCGTCGTTCGTTTTGTAACTTCTCTGGACGCGATCTGCTGAAAGCATACGAAGCACTTCGTCCTCAGGCGATCAGCCTTCGCCTCGATCCACGCGAATATTGCCGGGGCCTCGCCGTGTCGAAAAAGATCATGTCGGCGGCGGTCAGGATTGGCGGAGTTTAACGCGACTCAGAGTTTGGCTGACCGATGGCACGTAGAGTATGTGGTCGTCCAAATCCGAATATCTTCCGCCACAAGACAATCTAGACAATACGGTGGCAATCCAAGTCAGCGGTCGCATCCACCGACCGCGCTCGGTCGGTCCCCGCTTCAGTCGTCGGCGTGCCGTTCGTAGTCCCAACGTTCAAGGCGCGCTTGCAATTGCAGTAGGCCAAGCCCGCCGACTGGTGCAGCTGCAGTGAGCAGAACCAACAGCATCGGACTCATTTCAAGACCTCCAAAACCCTTTCATTCGTACCACGTTCGTCGTCCCCCCGAAGTTCATTCGCGAATAAATCCACAAGGCAATCTCCCGACCTCATCCGTCTGCCAAAGCCCGATCGGCCAGCGCCCCGATGACCGGTGCCAGCAGCTGTGCGTACTCCGTCGTGACATGGTTGTCGTCGCGGAAAACCAGGGTGTTGCCGACGATCATCGGGCAGCGCTCCGGCGTGCAGAACAGGTCGGTCAGGTCCGCGTACGAGCCGCCGGCGGCAGTCGTTACCCGCTGCTCGGCGGCGATCCCGTCGCCGTTGACCGCAGCCGACCGCCTCGGCGCGCAGGCGCCGGCATCGGTCAGGTGAGCGGAAAGGCACGTCGGGGCCGACGACAGCGGATCGGCGACCGGCCCCAGCACCAGGACGCTCGAACCCATGCTGCGCACCTGCGCCACCACCCGCGCCACGGCATCGATCCACGCCGGATCGTAGGAGGCGAAGCTGAAGTCGGCGTGGTAGCGACGGCTCATGCTGAGCACCACCAGCCGTGGCCGCTCGACCTGCAGCCGACTGACGATCTCGCCGCGCCACTGCTCGCATTCGGTGTATTTGCGGCCCAGGTAAGGGCTGACGATCGGCAGATCCAGCAGCGGGCAGGTGACCTTGGCCAGCGTCTCGAGCCGCCAGTGCCGTTGCTCGGCTACCTGTGCAAGGGCGGGGTTCCACATTGCCGCATGGGAGTCGCCGATCAGCATCACCCTGGTGGGCGAGCCGGTGTCCGCCGAGGCGCATTCGCTTTGACCGACGTCCCGCCAGGAACGCATGCAGCCGTTGACAAACACGGCCGCCTTGTCGCTCGGTGCCACCGCCAGCTGCGGATTCAGGTTGGACGGGACGGCGCCCAGACCCGCGGCCGCAAGCGCCTCGCGTGCTTGCGCGAATGTCTGCCGGACGGCCGCTTCCTGCGGGCTGACGTGCGCGTCGGGTGCCGGGGGAAGCGCCATGATCTTGGCTTCCGGGGCGGCGGCTCCGTGGCCCACCGGGGCCGGTACCGCCGTCAGCAGTAGTGCGCACGCGCACGCCGCGACCCCGCTGGCGGCGCCGGCCACCAACAGGCTGGCCTTGGCCGATCGGCGCAACACCGCGGCGAACCGGCCAGGGTTCTCGACCGCATGCATGGTGATCACCGCGAGCCCGGCCGACACCATCGTCGCGGCCAGCCGGCCCGGCAGACCCCCGGGATCGCCCAGCATGGGTGGCAGGAGCAGCAGCACCGGCCAATGCCACAGGTACCAGGAATACGACACGCGGCCGATCGCCCGCATCACCGGAGGGCACAGCACGCGGCCTACGCCCATGCCGCCGGTGACGCAACCGCCGCCGATGACCAGCGCGGTGCCCAGCACCGGGAGCAACGCCGAGGTGCCGGGGTAGGGCGTGTGCGGGCCGAGCTGAGTGCAAGTCAGCAGAATCAGCGCCAGGCCACCCCAACCGGCGATCGCCGCGGGCAACAGCGGCAACCGTCGCCATTGGTTGATCGTCAGGGCCACCAGGCCACCCGCCGCCAGCTCCCAGGCCCGGGTGGGCAGCGAGAAGAACGCCCACGGCGGGGAAATGCTGGTCCACACCACGGCCGCCGCCAGCGACGCCCCGCCGACCAGCGCCAGGACCACCGCATACGGCGTCGCGCGGGAGACGGCGCTCGGGGCGAACCGCTTGACCAGCCACGCCGTGCCGATGATCAGCGCCGGCCACACCAGGTAGAACTGTTCTTCCACGCCGAGCGACCAGTAGTGCTGGAACGGCGACGGGGGCAGGTCGGACACCATGTAGTCGGTGCCCTGGGCGGCGAACCGGTAGTTGCCGACGTACAGCGCGCTGGCGATGCCGTCGACGAACACCCGCCGGGCCTGCAGCGGTGGCAGCACGACTGCCGCGACGACCGCGGTGACCACCCCGACGGTGGCCGCGGCCGGCAGTAACCGGCGCGCGCGGGCGGCGTAGAAACGGCCCAGCGCCACGGTGTCCGTGCTCGCCACCTCGCGCCACAGCAACCCGGTGATGAGAAAGCCGGAGATGACGAAGAAGACGTCGACGCCGATGTAGCCGCCGGCAATACCGGGAATGCCGGCGTGGTAGAGGACGACCGCGATCACCGCGACGGCGCGCAGGCCCTCGATGTCCGGGCGGAACCGTCCCCGGGGAGCGCGCCGCGCCGTTTCCTCCGCAGCGGGTTCACGCGGAGCGCTGGAGGTGGCGGCGGGTTGCACTGTCATCTGCTTAAGTCGCCATCCACGACAGCTCGCCGGGCAGCTGCGCCCGCCAGAAGTCGACGTCGTGTCCGCCGGGGGAGAAGCTGCCCGCGGGCTTCTTCTTCAGCTGGCTGACGAATTGGCTGGCGGAAAAGAAGAAGCGGTCGCCGATGCCGCAGTCGACCCGAATCGGGATCGAGTTCAGCACCGGCAAGCCGAACACGCTGTTGCGGTTCCAGTCGTCGATGCTGTCGAACGCGCCGGGAGCTGTGCCGATGTAGGACAAATACAGCGCCGGACTGATCGCGCAGATTCCGGCGGTGCGTGCCGGTCCCAGCCGGGCGCCCAGCAGCAGCGCGCCGTATCCGCCCATGGACCAGCCCAGGAATCCGACCCGCGAGGTGTCCATACCCATCGAGGTCAGCATCGGCAGCAGTTCTTCGAGCACCATGGTGCCGGCGTCTTCGCCGTTGGAGCGCCGGTGCCAGTAGCTGCTGGGGCCACCGTCTACCCCCACCACGGCGAACGGCGGCTTGCCATCCTTGACCAGTTCGGCCAAGGCGTCCTCGACGCCGAGGTCCAGCACCTGGTTCGCGTCGCCGTCCTTGCCGTGCAGCGCGATCACCGGGCGCAGCATCTTGGTCTGGCCCGGCGGCATGGCGATCACCCAGTTGGTCTTGATGCCGCCGCGGGCCGCCGAGACGAACGAGCCGGTGAGCCTGGTCGGCAACGTCTTGCCCGCCGTCGGCGGCTCGAACGGAGCAGGTGCGAGCGGCGCCGCCAGTGGTTTGAGCGGATCCAGCAAGCCACTCAACGCCCACACGCCGGCCGCTCCGGCGCTGGCGCCGAGACTCATGCGCAGCAGCGAGCGGCGGGTCAGGTCAGCCACGAGGGTAATTTTGCCGCGCCGACAGGGGTTTTCGACATGAGCCACGCCGTATCGGAAGGCACCTGTAATGGCCGCGTGACTTCCGCTGTACCCGGGTGGTGCCCCGCTCGTGGATGTGCTGTGGTTAGCCATGGGTAGCACTTCGCAGCTGCGCCAAGACCTGTCGCAACGGCAGCTCAGCATGATCGCCCTCGGCGGCGTGATCGGTGCCGGATTGTTCGTCGGATCAGGTGTGGTGATTGCGAAGACCGGGCCCGCGTCATTCCTGACCTACGCGCTCTGCGGTGTGCTGATCGTCCTGGTGATGCGGATGCTGGGCGAGATGGCCAGCGCGAACCCGTCGACCGGCTCGTTCGCCGACTACGCTGCACGGGCACTCGGGGACTGGGCAGGATTTTCGGTTGGCTGGCTGTACTGGTAC
>JAVROG010000445.1:0-6517 GCA_032162865.1 Mycobacterium sp.
GAGTGTATTAGGCGAATTCGCGAGCCGTTGACCATCTATCAGGGGATTCTGGCCGGCACCATGCCCGAGGCCGCCGGCCAGGTCCACATTTCGCAGGCCGAGATCGCCCACATGGTCCGGCGCTATTCGCGACGGGCCCAGTTCTTGGCGATCGGATTGGCAGCGACACAGGGCGATCATGAGGACGCCGAGGCCGCATTGCAGGTACTGACCGAACCCGACGATTCCTTTCCCGATCTCGCCGACGAACACCGACACCTGCTCACCTATGCCCGGATGATGTGCGCGGCCGCCCTGTGCGACGACGACCTGCATGTGCGGTCGTTGCCGCTGTGGGAGCAGGTGCTCGAGAACTTGAACCATCCTGCCGGTAATGGCGAATCTTCGGACCACCTCTGGGTTTTGGCGGCCACCGAGTACGGCCGCTTCTGCATCGAAACCGGCCGACTGGCCGAAGCCGAACCCTGGCTACGTCGCGCCGGCGCCCGTGCCCAGGTCCAAAGCTGGGAACTAGCCAGCGCTAGAACAAAATTGGAACGTGCGGCGGCGTGCTGGACGGTCGGTGACCACAACACGACCGAGCAACTGATTTCGGAGGCACACCCGGTGATCGCGCGCCACGCGCGGGGCCACGAGGTGTCCCGCTGCTGGCTGTATATGGGTCTTACCAGGTTGGCGAGCGGTGCGCTGGAAGCCGCCGACCAGTGCTGGGAACAGGCCGAACGGCACTGGCGAGAGCTGGGAAAACCCTTGCATCTTCATCGTATCCTGTTGCAGCGCAGCTGGATAGCAATCTTCTGGGGCCGTTTCGCCGAAGCGGTCGAGCTGATCGCTCAAGCGCGCGAATTGCTGGACTCGTCACCACGCAGCAGTTGGTTGCAATACGCCCTGCTCGACAATCACCTGGGGACGGTATGGCGTGCGGATGCGCTGGCGGATTTGGGTTTTGACGGTTCGGGCGACCCTGATGAGTCGCTGCAAGAAACCGAGGCAAAGCATGCCGAGTCGCTCGGTATCCTGCATGGCGAGGTCGGCACCCCGGAGTACTGGCGGGCGATGACCAAGCTGGAGCAGGCCGCCGAACTCAAAGTACCCGCCGCACTGGCCGTCGACTCCGTCCGTTATTCGATCGCCGACGCCGACGCACGAGCGCGCTGGGCGGCACGGGTTTCAGCACCCGTCTTGGCAAGCGCATTTGCGGTCGCCTGGGAATGGGAGAACACCGAACTGATCAGTGAACTGGTCGAGTATCACAGTGCACGAGGAACTTTCAATACCGAACAGGTGGAGAGACGGGTCGGTGAATGGGAGTCAACCGCCGCTGCGCCCGCCTTCATCGATGCCGGCGAAGAGCTGCTCCCGGCGACAGCGGCGACAGGGCCGCCGTCGGCGGAAGGCAATTCGCTGACACGCCTCGGCCCGTTGCCCCCGCTGCAGATGCAACCCGGCGCTGCGCCCATCATGAGTCATTACCGCACGCTGGCGATGCAGCGATACGGCCGTGAAGTTACGGCGGCCGAGCCGGCTTGGTCGACCTGGCCATGAGCGACTCGGGCCGGCCGACTCTCGTTTTGCGCTACGCCGACCTCGGGATCGCCACGTACGCGAGTTTGCGGATCGTCGGTGAGCCGTCACGAACCGTCAACTGGGTGGTCGAAGAGCCATTTGTGTTGGCGGCCTTAGAGGAACTCAACAATGCCCTGCCCGAACCGTGCGGCGGCGAGAGCCGGCGGGACGCCATCGAGCGGGCATTGACCCGCGGCCCGTTCGCGACACCGGACACCGAATTGACGGTTGCCTACATTCTTGGCGTGCTGCTGATCGGTACCGCCGGGTGGCAGCTGCTGGCAGAGTGTGCGGCCAAGTCTTCGGGACAACGCCCCGTGCTGTTCATCTCCCCTAGCGCCCGCCTGGCCCGGGTGCCCTGGGGGCTGCTGGCAGTGCCGAAATCGGGCCCGGGCAAAGAAGAGCTGGTGCGCGCCCGGCAGGACGCGATCACCGCCAGTGGCCGGGTGGCCGCCCGAATCCCTTGGCAGCTAGCCAATGTCAGAGAACATACCGACGGGTATCGACTGATGGAGTTGGCCGACATACTGATGGCGGTGCCCCAGAACATCGCGCATGCGCCGCGCTCGCCCGCCGGATGGGCTGCCAGGCAGGACGGCCCGCCGGTCCTGGTCTTGGACCCGCGCGTACCGGGGCAGCGGCCGGACTCCCCGCTTGGGTCAGTGCTCGGCAGACCCTCGGATCAAACACCTTTGGCGCGGCACTTCACCGAGACGATGCGTCGTCGACCGATCCTGCCTGAGGTCGATGTCGCGGTCGGGCTGTTCCGCCGTCAAGACGCTGACCGCAGCTGGCTGGCGGATTTGCTCGCGCAACAACCGAGTCGGCTCGTCTATGTCGGACACGCCAGTTCAGCGGATAGCGAGGTGGGCCACGCGGCCCGGGCTGCGCTGCATCTCGCGTGTACCGCGGCGGCGCCCGGAGATGCTGCGGCCATCGGCGATCACCGGCCGCTCACCGCGTCGGACCTGATGTCACTCCGTTTGCCGATGCCGCCGCGGGTGGCGCTGCTGGCCTGCGCCTCCGGCGGTGACTACCAGTTCGACGAAGCGACCGGCTTGGTGGCCGCGATGATCCTGGGCGGCGCGCAGTTGGTGACCGCCACCCTGTGGTCGCTGCCCACCACGGCGGCGTATCGGCAATTCGCCTCGGCTGGTGCTGAACTCACCGATACCGTCCCTGATCCGATGGCCGAAGTGGTGGTCGCCGTGGACGGCGCCCACGAAGAGACCGAAGCCGGATGTGCGGTGAATCGTTGGCAGCGAGCACAAATGCGAGGCTGGCGGGACGGCACTGTTACCGCCAGCCCACTGTATTGGGCGGCATTGGTCACCTTCGCCGTCGACGGCGCGCGGTGATCACGCCAACGCAAGGCCTGATGCCCGCACCGCCATCACGTCGTCCGCGAGCGAAAGCTGCCCTGGGGCGGCGGGATCGAACGCCACCAACACCAGGAGGCCGGGGCGCAACGACGACAGGTCGGCTGCCACATCGTGGTGCACCAAGCGGCCGACGAAGGTGTCGCCATGCACGCTGGACACCTCGATCCAGATCTGGCGTTCGCCGGCAGCGTCAGGCTGATCATCGACGACGGTTCGGACGGTGCCCACCTCAACGGCGATGCCTTCTTCTGTCGTGTGACCTGCGGTGCAGGCGACGCGGCTGACGAGCGCTATGACAACAGCGGCGACGGCCACACTGGTTACCGCGATCCACAACTCGCGGCAGGCGAGGTACAGAATGGTGGTTGCGATCAGCGCCATCTCGGCCCCGATGGCCATCAGCTTCGACTTGTTCATGTGACCAGCTTCGGGGGGCAGGCCGGCTACCGAACCCAACTTTTCGGCTACCGCGATTTTCGCCGGTGCCCCTATCCTGTGGTCATGAGCGCCGATCCGCAGGCAGAGCAGCCTGCGATCGACAACCGCGCGGCGGGACAACCCCGCCGGGCGGTGATCGATCATGCGTGGCGTGCAATCGGTCCCGGCGTCGAGGTGCTCAGCAGTGACGACGGGGGTCCGCTGACTCGCACCGTCAAACGCATCATCGATCCACTGGTGCTCCGATTACGCTCCAACCCGCAGTATTCCGCCCCAGTCGTCGCGGCCGACACTGCCGCCGCGATGCACGACCTGATCGTCGATAACGCGAGCCAATTACGTTTTGCCGCAGCGTGGTTCGAGGTACTCAAGCTCGAGCGTCGTAGGCTGCGGATTCGCAGTGGAAATGCCCAAGAGCTCTACTTTCCGGTGTGCTTCGAGCTGGCCGTGACGAAAGGCGCACCGACACCGCAAGATCGCGAGACCACGGCCGCGATTCTGCACGAGGTGCACCAGGGCAGGGACCGCACCACGGTAGAGGTGCTCAACGACTACGTGGCGAATCCCGACGTGGTCGCGGCGCTGGAGACTCAACTCGACGGGAGCTGGCGCGACGTGCGGGCGGACAACACCGTTCTCGAACCGTTCCTGACGGAGTTGACGACCGTGCTCGGGCCGGCCGACAGCCACACCGCCGCGACGGCACGCCAGCGAGTCTGGTCCTCCGTGATCGCGGACACCACGCCGTACAACTTAGGCGCCCTGGTTCGCCTCGCGGCGGCCGAGCTGCCCTGGTCGATCGTCAGTCTGGGCTTGAGTTCCGTTGCGCCACAACGACCACCGAAGGTCACCGGTGACTCTGACAGTGACCGTCCACTGGATCGCAACGTGGTCGACCGGGTGCGTTCCACCTTGCGACGTGCTCTGGACCGCGACGCGTTGCCCGACATCCCGTTGTTGTGCGCCGAAGAGGTCGACCGGGCCTGTGCGCCATGGGGACTGCTGGCCGAGGACAAGCAGGCCACCTTGGTGGCCGGCATCGAGGTGGCGGTCGATCTCGCACCGTTGGACCGATCCGTCACGAGCCGTTACGCGTTGGCGGCGCAGATCCAGGCCCGGCTGCGCAAGGAGGCCTATGTGTTGCACGCGCGGCGGTATCTGGCCAACGGCGGCCCGATCCATCCCCGGCAGCAACGAGTGGTCGCCGACCTGGCGTCCTATTCGCAGCCGTACCTCAGCCGGCTATGGGCCCGGCTGCACGGGCGCGACGTGTGGCAGGAACCGTGCGAGGACGTCGACGACGTACGTTCGCTGCTCGAGGGCGTAGCCAGGTCGGTGAGCCTCGACCATCGACAACGAATCAAGTCGATGCTGGAATTGCAGGTGGCGGGATGAACTTGGCCAGTGGTTGGCGTCCCGGCCCCACCGAGCAGCCCTCGCCCCTGATCGCGGTGCTGGAAGTCAGTGGCGCAGTGTTGTCCTGGATTGTCGACGACCCGGCCGGTGCCCCCGCCGCCCAGATCACTTTCACCGACGCGGCCCGCGCTGACTGGCTGTGGCGCGTCGTCGGGCAGTCCGGCCACGTCGCTGTCGTGTCGGCTGCAGCAACCGCCGACGAACCTCAGGATCTCATTGGCGTCGACGTCACGCCGGGATCGATGGATCCGCTGCGCAAGCTGGCGATTGGCCATTGGCTGCGGCGCTGGTGGCCGGCCAGCCAGCGAGACGGCATCGCCGGCCTGGATCAGGCACTGCTCGACGTCGAAGTAGCCCTGCTGACAGCCGGCGCCCAGGGTTTCTTCACCGACGACACGCTGGATTCCGATGTGGTCGAGCTGCTCGCGCCGCACGCAGCGGCGCTGACTGCCCACCTGCGGACCGACGATCCCCGCATCCACGACCTGGTGCGGGCCGGTGCCGACCTCGCCGACGACGTAGGCATGGATGGTATCGGCTGGATGGAACTGTCTGCGGCAGTGGAAGATTCCAGTCTCGGCCTGGCGATGCCGACCGGATATCGCGATGATTACGCGCTGGCCGCCGGCTCGGGTGTGGGCTCCCGGGCCGGGGGGGCGGTCGGGCAGGGCGTCGCGTCGATCAACTGGGGCGCGGTGCCGCCGGGAATCTTCGATGCGGCCGAGGACACCGTCGACTGGAGCGTGGAGTCGACCGGACCGGCCGTCGTCGCCGTAGTGCGTGCTGACGTCATCGGACCCGGGCCTGCCACCGACGTCCCGGTACGCGTGCAGTCCGGAGGCGTCAGTGGCGCCGCCGCCCTGGACGCCGTCGGCCGGGCCACCGTGCCCCTGATCGATGCCCAACGTCGCGCATTGACGGAATCGGCGGCCTGGAATCACGATTGGCCGACGACCTCGGTGGTGATCGGGGCCGATGTGACCGAACCTCGTGAAGCGCGGGAGCGGGTTCGTCGCTGGGTCCGAACCCGGCTGGACCAGCCGCCGCCAGACGCGTTCCTGGCGGAGATCCTGGCGGCCGAGTCGTCGTATTAGCGGGTCGCCACCTCGTACTAGGCGCGGGGACTTCGCATCCTTATGCTGAGCGAGTGCCCAACAAATATCGAGTCGTCCAATGGACGACCGGAAACGTCGGTAAGAGCTCGTTACAGTCCCTCGCCGCGAACCCCCAGTTCGAACTGGTCGGGTGCTACGCATGGTCCCCGGACAAAGCCGGCCGCGACGCCGGCGAATTGGTCGGCATCGAGCCGCTGGGAGTGGCCGCGACCAACGATGTGGACGCGCTGCTGGCCCTGAAGCCGGACTGCGTGGTCTACAACCCGATGGGGATCGACGTCGACGAGTTGGTCCGCATCCTGTCGGCGGGGGTGAACGTGGTGACGACGGCGTCGTTCATCACCGGGCACAACCTGGGCGACGGACGCGACCGGATCCAACAGGCCTGTCGGGAGGGCGGCTCGACCATGTTCGGGTCCGGTATCAGTCCGGGCTTCGCCGAACTGTTGGCCATCGTGTCGGCGATGGTGTGCAACCGGGTCGACAAGGTCACCGTCAACGAGGCTGCCGACACGACGTTCTACGACTCCCCGGATACCGAGAGACCCGTCGGATTCGGTCAGCCGATCGATCATCCAGACCTGCAGGCGATGGCCGCGA
>JAVROG010000446.1:0-8298 GCA_032162865.1 Mycobacterium sp.
CGGTTGGCCCGGCGGCGGGCCGGGGGGCTGCCGCGGCGGCGGCGGACCGGACCACTGTGGCTGGCGCGCAGATGTCGGCGCTGGATGGGGAGGCCCGGGTGCTGGGTAGGGAGGTACTTGGGCGGTCGGCTGCAGGGCGGGCATCGATGCGGTCTGCGGTGGTCGCCCGGCCGGTCCGTGGTGACGTCCGACGTCGAAAACCAGTAGCGGCCCGTCGGGGTTTCCGATGTTGACGGACTGGCCATCGCTGATGTCGACCAGCGGGACCCGGTGACCGTTGGCATAGGTGCCGTTCAAAGAATTGTTGTCGATCGCCAGCCAGCGGCCCTGGTCGAAGCGCAGCAACAGGTGAGCGCGCGAGATCAGCGGATGGGTGATTCGCATATCGGCCCGCAGGTCACGGCCGACCACCACATCGTGGCCCGCCGCGAACGTGCGCTCCGTACCGTCATGGCGAACGGTCAGCGTTGGCGGGACGGGTGGGGACATCGCACCAACTTTAACCGGTCGGGCCGGAGTTCTTACTTGTCAGGCGCGCCAGTCACCACGCAGTGGGTGCGGCTGTAGATCGTGGGCATGCATTGGTTGCAGTGCGTGCACGCCGATCGCACCTGCGCACCCTCGGTCGCAATGCGGTTGATCAGGCCCGGTTCGGCCAGCAGCGCGCGCGCCATCGCGACGAACTGGAAGCCCTCGGCCATGGCCAGGTCCATCGTTTCCCGGTTGGTGATGCCGCCGAGCAGAATCAGCGGCAGCGATAGCTCGGCGCGAAACAGCTTCGCCTCGCGCAACAGATAGGCCTCGCGATAGGGGTATTCGCGCAGGAACTTCTTGCCGGTCATGCGCATGCCCCAGCGCAGCGGTGGTTTGAAAGCGCCGGCGAACTGCTTGATGGGTGCGTCGCCGCGGAACAGGTACATGGGGTTGACCAGCGAACTGCCGGCGGTGAGTTCGATAGCGTCCAGGCCGCCGTCTTCCTCCAACCACTTGGCGGTGGTGATCGACTCGTCGGTGGAAATACCTCCGCGGACGCCGTCGGCCATGTTGAGTTTGGCGGTCACCGCGATCGGCCGCGGGCCCTGGTCGACGGCGCGACGCACGGCCATCACCAACCCGCGGGCGACCTTGGCCCGGTTCGCCAGCGACCCGCCGAACTCGTCGTCGCGACGATTGATCAGGGGACTGAGAAACGAACTCGCCAAATAGTTGTGGCCCAAATGGATTTCGACGGCGTCGAAACCGGCTTCGACGGCAAAGCGAGCGGCCTTGGCGTGATCGGCCAGCACGTCGTCGATGTCGTCGGCGCTCGCTTTCCTGGCGAACCGCATTCCGATCGGGTTGAAGAACCGCACCGGCGCCAGCGCGGTGGCCTTGTTGGACTTGGCATTGGCCACCGGACCCGCATGGCCGATCTGAGCGCATACCGCCGCGCCCTCCGCGTGTATCGCGTCGGTGAGCCGACGCAGCCCCGGCACCGCCTCCGGGCGCATCCAGAGGCCGTTGCCCTCGGTACGACCACCCTGCGAGACCGCGCAGTAGGCGACAGTGGTCATACCGACCCCGCCGGCGGCGGGCAGGCGGTGGTATTCGATGAGGTCATCGCTCACCAGCGCGTTGGGGGTGCGTGCTTCGAACGTCGCAGCCTTGATGATCCGGTTACGCAGCGTCAGCGGGCCGAGCTTGGCAGGGCTGAACACGTCTGGGGCAGCAGACATACGGGGAGCTTAATGGAGGGTCACCACCGTTGGGCCGGACCGTAGTCATGCCAGACTGTCTGGCGTGGGCGCAATAACGCTGGACGGCAAGGCCACCCGCGACGAGATCTTCGTCGACCTGAAGCAGCGGGCGGCAGCCTTGACCCAATCGGGCCGCACGGCCGGTCTGGGCACCATCCTGGTGGGCGACGACCCCGGCTCCCAGGCTTACGTGCGCGGAAAGCACTCCGACTGCGCCAAGGTGGGCATCACGTCGATCCGCCGCGACCTGCCTGCCGACATTTCCCCGGCCACGCTCAACGAGACCATCGACGAGCTCAACGCCAATCCCGACTGCACCGGCTACATCGTGCAGTTGCCGCTGCCCAAGCAGCTGGACGAGAACGCGGCACTGGAGCGCGTCGACCCCGATAAGGACGCCGACGGGCTGCACCCGACCAACCTGGGTCGGTTGGTGCTGAACACCCCAGCGGCGCTGCCGTGCACTCCGCGCGGGATCGTGCACCTGCTGCGGCGCTACGACGTCGAGATCGCCGGGGCGCACGTGGTGGTCATCGGCCGCGGCGTGACGGTGGGCCGGCCGTTGGGGCTACTGCTCACCCGCCGCTCCGAGAACGCAACAGTTACCTTGTGCCACACCAAGACTCGTGATCTGTCCACGCTCACCCGGCAGGCCGACATCATCGTGGCCGCCGTCGGTGTGCCGCACATGCTGACAGCCGACATGGTGCGCCCCGGTGCCGCCGTCGTCGACGTCGGAGTCAGCCGGGTGGATGGCAAGCTCACCGGCGATGTGCATCCCGACGTGTGGGAGGTCGCCGGCCACGTGTCACCCAACCCTGGCGGTGTGGGACCCCTGACCCGCGCCTTCCTGCTCACCAACGTCGTCGAGCTGGCCGAAAAACTATGACCGTTCGGGCCATTCTGGGGCGCGCGATGCGCGCCCAATGGCCGATTTTGGTCGTCGGGCTGATCTTCCTGGTGGCGTTCGTGCTGGCCGGGGCAAACTTCTGGCGCCGCGGCTCGCTGCTGATCGGTATCGGTGTGGGTGTGGCCGCCGCGCTGCGGCTGGCCCTGCCCGACGAGCGCGCCGGCCTGCTGGTGGTGCGTAGCAGGGGGACCGACTTCCTCACGACGGCATCCGTCGGAGCCGCGATGGTCTACGTCGCGTGGACGATCGACCCGTTGGGTACCGGCTGAGGGCTAGAGCCCAGGTATGCCAGGTATGGATCCCATGCCCGGTATCGATCCCATGCCAGGAAGGCCCGGTATCTGCTGCAGAGCGCCCGGCACGTTGCCGCTCGCGACGTCAGCCATCATCGACGGGCAATACATCTGAATCGCAATCGTGGTGAACATGCTGGCCATCTCGGGCGACATCATGCCGCTGCTGCCTCTGACGCGGGTCGCGGCCGCGGCGAAGTTGCCGCCCGGCTGGGCCAGCATCGGACAGACGGAATGACCCAGCGATTCCGCGTTCATCGGATCGCCGTAGTTGACGCCGGCATTGCTCAGCGCGCCGATGAACGCGTCGTCGACGGGGCTTGCCTCGGCCGGGGCGGCTAGTGCCGCGGCGGCGGTCAGAAGGCCGGCGGTTCCGGCCAGCAGACGCACGGTCAGCGGTTGGTAACGCCATGCCATCATGTGTGAGCTCCTCATCCGTGTTGGAGAGCACCCACGACTCCGGTGGCACTCAAGCGACCTAATGAACCTTCGTCGATGGCCGTCTCATTCAGGACACGATGGCATAAAGGTTTAGCTGGCCAGGTGTTTTGTGACCGGCCCGCGCCGAGGTTCTCGGTTACCGGTGCCGGTCGCAACAACACGATCTCGTCACGCTGTGGCGCGACACGTTGCAGGACAATCCGCTGCTGCGCCGCCGCGTTGAACAATGCGGATCATGATCTCTCGCCAGGCCTTTCTCCGCGGCGCAGTCGGAGCGGTGGCGACCTCGGCGCTGTTTCCGACGGCGTTGGTGCGGGCGGAACCGACCGGCGCCTGGAGCAATCTGGCGTCCGCCATCGGCGGGAAAGTGCTGTTGCCGTCCGACGCCGGCTTCAGCAGCGGCAAGCAGGTGTTCAACTCGAACTACAACGGGTCCAGCCCGGCGGCCGTCGTGGCCGTGACATCGCAGGCCGACGTGGAGAAGGCGGTCGCCTTCGCGGCGGCCAACAGGCTCAAGATCGCCCCCCGCGGCGGCGGGCATTCCTACATCGGCGCGTCCAGCGCGAACGGCACCATGGTGCTTGACCTGCGCGGCCTGACCGGCGGAGTGAAATTCGACGCCGGCGCGGGCACGGTGACGGTGCCGGCCGCCACCAACCTGTACGCGGTGCACCAGGCCCTGGCCGGTGCGGGCCGCGCGATACCCACCGGCAGCTGCCCCACCGTGGGCGTGGCCGGCCTGACGCTGGGCGGTGGCATGGGAGCCGACTCCCGACACGCGGGCCTGACCTGTGACGCGCTGCTGTCGGCGACCGTGGTGTTGCCCACCGGCCAGACGGTCACCGCATCCGCCCAGGATCACCCGGATCTGTTCTGGGCGCTGCGTGGCGGAGGCGGCGGCAATTTCGGGGTGACCACGTCGCTGACCTTCACGACGTTTCCCACCGCCGACTCCGATGTCGTGCGCGTCGAGTTCGCGCCCGCAGCGGGCGCCCAGGTGCTTACCGGCTGGCAGACCTGGCTCTCGGCGGCCGACCGCAACACCTGGGGGTTGGTCGACCTCTCGGTCAGTGGGGCGCAGGGCAATTGCCATGTGCTGGCGACGTGCCCGGCGGGCTCGGGCCCGGCGGTGGGCGATGCGATCAAGGCCGCAATCGGAGCCCAGCCCACCGCGACCGAGCACAAAACGATGACGCACCAGGATCTGGTGATGTACCTGGCCGGCGGCAGCTCTACGAGTTCGCCACGCGGCTTCGTCGCCGGGTCGGACGTGATCGGCACGATCAATTCGGCTGCGGCTCAAGCCATCGTCGGCGCCCTTGGAAAATTTCCTCCCGAGGGGGGTCGGGCATCGGTGATCGTCGACACCCTCAGCGGAGCGGTTGGCGACGTGGATCCGGCGGACTCGGCCTTCCCGTGGCGTCGGCAGTCCGCCGTCGCGCAGTGGTATGTGGAAAACGGCAGTGGGTCGCCGTCGACAGCCAGCACCTGGGTGGCGACCGCACACCAAACGGTGAAGGAGTTTTCGTCGGGCGGTTACGTCAATTACCTGGAACCCAACACGCAGGCGGCGCGGTATTTCGGGTCGAACCTGGCGCGGCTGACCACCGTGCGGCAGCAGTATGACCCCAATCAGGTGATGTATTCGGGGCTCACCATCTGAGCCGAGCACACCATTTATTTTCGGCTGTCGTGGCGTGGTTGATAAGTCGCTGGGCGGGGCGAACAATCGGACGCACCGGCGTACGAGGACCCGTATCGATGACTGACATCACCAGACTGCATCGCGACCTTGTCGCCCGCGTGCTGGGAAGCAACTCGCAGGCGCCGCCCGAGCTGCGCCGGGCCGCCTTCGACAACGAAGGCCTGAGCGAGCCGATGCGCACCCTGATTCAGAAGGTGGCCGGCCGCGCCCATGAGGTGACCGATGAGGACGTAGCCGCCGTCCGCGCCACCGGACTCAGCGAGGATCAGATTTTCGAGATCGTGGTGTGCGGCGCCGTCGGGCAAGCGAGCCGGCAGTACGACGGCGCCCTTGCCGCGCTCGCCGAGGCCACCGGAGCACGGGAATGAGGCTTGACATCCTGAACCGCGGTCACCCGCTGCGCATCAAGGCTCTGTTCGGTGTGATTCGGCTGGTTTCGCGACACCCGGTAGTGGACGCGGTCAAGCTGGCGTTCTACCGGCGCGACTTTTATGGCGCCGGCGAACTCACCCACGAGGCAATGCGCGGACCCTCGCAGTGGTCGGTCGGTGATCGCGAGCTGATGGCCGCGTTCGTCTCGCAGGCCAACGCCTGCCCCTTCTGCATCGCGGCCCACTCCGCCACGTCGAGCCGGTGGTACGACGATGACGCGAAGATTGCCGCCACGCTCGCCGACGTGGAGACGGCACCGATCGGCGAGCCGCTGCGGGCGATGCTTCGCCTGCTCGGCAAGCTCGCCCGGGAACACAGCGTCGACGCGGACGACATGCGAGCAGTGCTGGCCGCTGGCGTCTCGGCACAGCAGATCGAAGACGCCCTGGCCGTAGGCCTGGCGTTCGACATCACCAACCGGCTGGCCAATGCGTTCGACTTCGCGATTGCCGATACCGCCGCCATGAATGCGGGCGCCAAGCACCTGTTGAAACGCGGCTACCGATAGCGGTCAGGACAGGGTGGCCCGCACGCACACCGTAATGTATGGCAGCGCAAGGCCATTGGCGTTCGCCAACGCCGGATGGGTGGCCAGTAGCTCGCGAACCTTCTCCAGGGTCTTGGCACGCACCTCGGTCGGCGAGTTGATGCAGTAGGTGCGTGAGGCGACCAGATCGATAAGTGCTTGCGGCGTAATGTAATTCGTCCACTCGAGCTGATGACGTTCCACTTCGCCGAACGGTTCGGGCAACGTCGCGCGGTCGCGGACCGGATCGTCGTCGCGACCGATGATCTCACCCAGTTCGCGCACCCAGCCGAGGCGTTCGTCGCGGGTGTTCCACACCAGGCCCAGCCGGCCGCCCGGACGCAGCACCCGGGCCACCTCCGGAATCGCACGGGCCGGGTCGATCCAGTGCCAGGCCTGGGCCACCAGCACGGCGTCAACACTGTTGTCCTGCAACGGAATTTCTTCGGCCGTACCCAGCAGCGCACGCGTCTGGGGCAGCGACGCGGTCAGCACTTCCAGCATCTCCGGCACCGGGTCCACCGCGACCACGTCCAGGCCGCGTTCGACCAGCCGCGTCGTCAGCTTGCCGGTTCCGGCGCCGAGGTCGAGCACCTCGCGCGCGCCGGGCGGCAACAGCCAGTCGATCGCCTCGGGTGGATACGTAGGACGGCCCCGCTCATAGGCGGCCGCCGCCGAGCCGAAGGAGCGGGAGCGGTCACGCCTGGATCGGGTCACCGCGACCACGCGCCTTCGGTCTTGTCTGTTTGGCGAGCCAATTCGAGGGTCTCGCGAATCAGCACAGCGACGGCGTCGGTCTCCACCAGGAAGCCGTCGTGGCCGCAGATGGACTTGACCACCCGCACCCCGGCGCAACCCGGCAACAGCTCGGCCAGCTCGTCCTGCAGCCGCAGCGGGTAGAGCCGGTCGGAGGTGATGCCACCGACCACGGCCGGGACCGGGCAGCTGGTCAGCGCCGCGTGCACGCCGCCGCGTCCACGGCCGACGTCGTGGCTGTTGAGCGTTTCGGTCAGGGCCACGTAGCTGCCCGCGTCGAACCGGGATACCAACTTCGCGCCCTGATACTCCAGATAGCTCTGCACGGCGTAGCGGCCACCGGCCGCCGAGTCCTCGCCGACCTGTCCGTCGTTGCCGAACCGCCTGTCGAGTTCGACCTCGCCGCGGTAGGTCAGGTGCGCGATGCGGCGGGCGATCTTCAGCCCGTCATCGGGCGCCCGAGGAGTGTCGTGATAGTCGCCGCCCTGCCAGTTCGGGTCCGCCTTGATGGCCGCGATCTGGGTCGTCTGCGTGCCGATCTGGTCACCGGTGGCGCGCGCACCCACCGCCAGTAGTAACCCGGCCCGCACCCGGTCTGGATGGCCGACTATCCATTCCAAAGCCCGGGCACCCCCCATAGAGCCGCCAACCACGGCTGCGACCTCGGTTATTCCCAGCGCGGTCAGCGCGGCGATATCCGCTTCCACCTGATCGCGCACCGTAATCAACGGAAACCTTGAGCCCCAGGGCTTTCCATCGCGGGCCAGCGAGCTCGGGCCGGTGGAACCGCGGCAACCGCCGAGCACGTTGGTGGCCACCGCGCACCAGCGGTCGGTGTCGATCGGCGCGCCCGGCCCGGCAACTCCGTCCCACCAGCCGGGGGTCGGATGGCCCGGTCCGGCCGGCCCGGTGATGTGCGAGTCACCGGTGAGCGCATGCAGCACCATGACCACGTTGTCCCGCGTCGGCGACAACTTGCCCCAGCGCTGGACGGCGATGTGGACATCGTGGATGACCGCACCGCTCTCCAGCGTCAGCGAGCCGATGTCGACCACGCCGACTTCACCTTCGGCGGGCAGCGTTTGAGTGGGCACTTCGGAGATCGTCAAGGTCAGGACTCCTCAGAACGCCGCCACGGTCCGCGGATCGCTGCTGGCTCCCCGGGTTTCGCTGCTGGTTGAGGCGCTGGATACCCTGGCGGCGGCGAACCCAAGCTCCAAGTCGGCGAGGATGTCATCGATGCCCTCGAGGCCGACGGCCAGCCGCACCAGGCCGGGGCTGACGCCGGTGGCCAGCTGCTCGGCGGCGCTGAGCTGGGCATGGGTGGTCGACGCCGGGTGGATCACCAGGGAACGCACATCACCGATGTTGGCGACGTGGCTGTGCAGCACCAGGGCGTCGACAAACGCCTTGCCGGCCTCTACCCCACCGGCCAGCTCGAAGGCCAGCACGGCTCCGGCTCCCTTGGGCGCCAACTTCTTGGCCAACTCGTGCCAGGG
>JAVROG010000447.1:0-17779 GCA_032162865.1 Mycobacterium sp.
TCCACGCCACCATCGGTCGTGCCGTCTCGTTCAGGACAGCGACGATCAGCGGATCCGTCCAGCTCCCAACCGCGAAAGTCGCCTCAGCGGTGTAGTACCGGCGCCGCCCGCCGATGGGGTGGGTACCGTCGCGCATGGAACCCCACAGCAGCAGGATGAGGCCGACGACGACAGCGATGACGCCGAGTACGTGGCAGATGTTGATGACGCCGGGTGGCACGTCGGGGACGACCTGCGGGACAGCCCAGGCGATGATGAGCAGAGCGATTCCGACGACGATCATCCTCGACGTTCATCAGTCCAGATGCTCCAAATCTCCTGCAGGGCAAAGGCGTTTACCAGGGTCACCGTGGCAGTACCATTCGACTTCGACGTTCTTGCAAATCCGGTAGCAGCTTGGCGTGTCGCGCTGGTCGCAGCCGCCGACCCAGGTGACCTTCCCGAAACACGGTGTGCCCCAGTGCGGCCCTGCCCTGCCGACCCGGTCGCCGACCGCGAAACCCGCTGTGGTGGTATCACGTTCGTCGTTCATCGGCACATCCTCCACATCCAGGTGTAGCGGCGCAGGGCCAATTCGTCGGCGACGACGCGGGATATCCGCGAGTGTGTTTCACCACCAAGGTCACCCGTCGCGCAGAGAATGCTTATGCCGGCGGGAAGCCGTTGCACGGTATTGGTGAACGACCCGCCCTGTTGGCCTTCTGTGTCGCTCTCGCTTACTGACTTCAGCTCCTTTGTGCTGCTAAGAGCGAGTCAAGCAGGCCGAAGTGCGTCTCAATATCCGTCGAGCACCCCGGCGCTGTCCGATTTGCGCCGCACCCCGCCGGCGCTGGCGTATCTGATTGCTGGTCTGCTCACCGGCGCACGGCATACCAGAGCGTCGACCCCAAAAAAGCCGTTGAGCGGACGGGTGGGCAAGCATCAATCGTCATTAGCGGGCATGACTAGCATCCGTACTCCCGATCATCTCGAAGACTCTTGTTGCGAGGTGAAGGTTGAGGCGCGAGTTCACATCCTGTAAGTCGCGCCCCGAGATGTCGAATGCGTCCAAGCCGGTAACGCAGGGTGCTGCGATGGATATGAGCGCGCGCCCGTTTGGTCGTAATTCCCGCCGGAGTCCAGATAGCGCGCCAGGGTGTTGACCAGTTCGGTATTTTTCTTCTGGTTAAGCCATGAGGGGACCGAGCCCGCCAGGCGACCGTCGAACATCAACGAAGCGAGAACGAAAACGCCGTCGCCGAGATGGAGGTAGACCGGTCCGTGGAATCGGCCACGCCACAGGGTCTGTCATCGCCTCGCCCGGTCAAGGCAATTATGCCGCGGCGAACGCCTTTCTCGACGCCTTCGCGCACTACCGACAGGCCCGCGGTTTCAGCCGCAGTTATCACCAACGGTCCAGCGGTGGGCCTGCAATTCGTATCGGGCACCTACGTACCGCTTATGGCGCTACCGGCCTGGATGCTGACTATCGGCTCCATCTTCCCCGTCAAATGGATGGCTCAAGGATTCCGGTCAGTGCTGTTGCCAGCGAATATGGCCGTCTTCGAACCGGCCGGCAGCTGGGAGCACTGGCGAATTTTCTTTGTACTCACGGCATGGAGTATCGGTGGTCTAATCGCCTGCCTCGCAGTTTTCCGGTGGTCAGACCCGAAATAGACAGCACCACCACCGGCTTGATCGTCAGCGCGCGGCAGGATGTGAGCCGGTGGTCTCGGGCTGTGCAGGACCGAGTTGCTGTTGGTCAGGTTGGGGCCGTTGTCGTGGGCGGCGGTGTCGAGGTGCGAAAATTGCGCCGTGCCGGACTGGACCTACCATCCGCTTCGCCCAATAGTTGCGGCCGCAATCGGTGAGCGCCGCACGTACGTTCTGGCGTTGAAATTCCTCGCGGCATTGATCAGGCACGCGGGTGGCTGGCGATGGATTCCCGTCGTCTTCGACCACCCCGCGATGTTGCCGGAATGGTCGGGGAGGTTGGGCGCGTCCGTCCCACCGTCGGTCGCGCGAGACGCGATCACCGTTCTGCCGATACAGGGCGCCGACGTCATCGAGATCAATCCAGTCCGGATGGCCGACGTCGAGCTGGTGCGCCGCGCTACCGTCGGCCGCAGATGCAGGGTCACCGCCGTCACCGACACGGTGGAGGCAAGTCGGGCGGTGGTCGGGGATGTCGATGATGTCTCCGTCGGCGATCCCGGGAACGTCGTGCGGCTCACGTGCCCGGATCTCGCGTCTGCGCTGGACGCCCTGGCCGATCCCGCTGTTGCGGTCCTGGCCACCCCAGCGGTCCTGCTCGCCGCGGGGCCGGGCTGGTTCAACCGAGTCATCGAAGCCGGCACCCCGACCTTGCCCCTGACCCCGCTGCGTGCCACCTCGGTCGACCCGAGGCGGTGGCCGGGATGGTTGTGGGCCGCGCTGGTCGGGATCGGCCTGATGGTGGCCGGTATCGGCGCGGGTGCGATCGCATTGGGCCCGGTGTTGCTGGGGTACGACCGCGATTATCTTGGCGCCTCCGTCACTGACCTCCACCATTTCAACCAGCACTTGGTTGGCTTTTTGCAGCACGACCGGATCACCATGGCGGGCAACATGATCGGTATCGGCATCCTTTACCTCGGGCTGGCGCAGGCGATGCGCCAGGGGTATCGGTGGGCGCGCCGGACATTGCTGATCTCGGGCGGGGTGGCGTTCGTGAGTTACTTCTATTTCCTTGGCACGGGTGGATTTGTCGAACCGCTGCACACCCTGGTCGTGATGATGCTCTCCCCACTGCTGGTGCTGGCGGTCTTGCGCGAACCCATTGGGCCGCATGGGCCGCCCGTGATGGAAGGACCCGAGTCGCAGCGTCGTCGGGCCCTCTGGGGCCAGCTGCTGATGATCGGCGTCGGGGGCGGCTTGGCCGTGGCCGGCGTGGTCATCTCCACCGTGGGCATGACGTCGGTATTCGTTCCTACCGATTTGGACTTCATGCACACGCACGCCGAGCATCTGCGCGCAGCCGACCCGAAACTGTTGCCGTTTATCGCCCACGACCGGGCGGGCTTCGGCGGCGCTTTGATCGGCGCTGGGCTTGCCGTGCTGCTGATCAGCCTGTGGGGATGGCGGCGCGGACAACGATGGGTGTGGTGGTCGCTGCTGCTGGGTTGCGCGTTCGGGACCGTGCCGGTGCTCATCGTTCACTTCGCGATCGGCTACACCCATTTCGAGCATCTTCTGCCGGTCTATGTGCTCGTGGTGGTAACCGTCATTGCCCTCGCTCTGTCCAGGGGCTACCTGACGGCGCAATCGGCGCCGACAGCTATGCGACCGTTGCCGGCCGAACACTCCGACCCGGCGTGACCTTTGGTACGTGTAACGTCAGCACTCACGGTGTAAAGCCGATAAGGCAGGTGCTCAAGCAGGATGGGTCAGCCGAGTGCCGGACAGCAGAGCTCCGGCCAGGCTGCCATGCCGCCCGACTCTGGCGACGAGGGCGACGACGGCAGCCGAATTAGTTGTGCGGCCGCCTCGCCGCACCCACGCAAAAGCATCGACGATGGCCCACTGCAGCAGGTCTACCCTGCCGACCGAAAAGTTCCCCCTTGCCTGACCTCGCGCGGATCCCCGCCACTTGCGCGTGAACAACCACTAGAAGATCGGACGTCACCCATGATGCCGCGGTTAGTAGAACCTCCCTACCTGCGCTGCTGCGCGCGGACGCCGCGCTCCGCCGTGCCCGGAGCGCGCTGAGGATTCCATGGCTATCAACGACATACCTGAATACGCCCACCTGAGCGACGTGGACGTCGACGCCTTGGGGGCCGCCCTGGAATCGATCCGTTGCGATATCGAGGGTTCCCGTGGCGCCAAAGACCGTGTATACATCAAGCGCACCATCGCTTTTCAGCGATCTCTCGAAATCGCGGCGAGACTCGTCATCGGCGGTAGCAGAGGCAAGCTGGGCTGGACCGTCGGCACGGCCGCCCTCGCCGCCGCCAAGAGCATCGAGAACATGGAACTCGGCCACAACATCGGCCATGGCCAGTGGGATTGGATGAACGACCCGGAAATCCATTCCACGACATGGGAGTGGGATATGGCCGGTCCCTCGTCGCAGTGGCGGTACTCCCACAACTACCGGCACCACGTCTTTGCGAATGTCGTCGGCGTGGACGACGACCTCGGCTTCGGAGTGTTGCGGGTCACCCGCGACCAGGAGTGGAAGCCAGCCAATTTGGCGCAGCCACTGCGTGCGATATTGCTGGCGTTCGGCTTCGAATGGGGGGTCGCACTGCACGGTATGTATGCGGCGCGGGATCGCGCGACAACAGAGGCTGGCTATTCCGCCCAAAAAGCAGCGCTCCGCCGCAAGATTGGCCGGCAGGTCGCCAAGGATTATGTTCTCTATCCCGCGCTGAGTCTCCGGCGGTGGCGCCGCACACTCGCGGCCAACGTCGTGGCCAACGGGTTGCGCAACTTGTGGGCGTGCGTGGTGATCTTCTGCGGTCACCTCGCGGACGGAGCCGAGAAGTTCACCCCGTCAACGCTGCAGGGTGAGACGAAGTCCGAATGGTACCTCCGGCAAATGCTGGGCACCGCGAACTTCCGGGCCGGCAGAGTAATGGCGTTCATGAGCGGAAATCTCTGTTATCAAATCGAACACCACCTCTTCCCGGACCTGCCCAGTAATCGGTACGCCGAGATCGCTGAGCGGGTACGTGCCTTATGCGCCACCTACGACCTGCCGTACACCACGGGGCCGTTGCATCGCCAGTTCCTGCTGACAGCGCGCACCATCGGAAAATTGACGTTTCCGGACCGGTTCCTTTCCGCTACCTCAGATGACGCACCGGAGACGGCATCGGAAGAAAGATTCCGGAATGTCGACAAGCCCGCGTCCTTTTCAGGCGCCGGTCACGATGTGCCGCGCCGCGGATTGGCAACATCAATGCGTGCCCGCAGTAAGCGAGGCAGGCCCAAAGCCGTGTCGACCCAGCCACTTTGAACCACCCAATCGGTCGAGCGGCGGGGGAGAAGCGAGGATTGGCGGTCGGTCACGGCCTCATACATCTGCCGGTGAGGGGCGGATGACGCCACGCAACGGCATGAGCCCCAGTTCGTTATGGCTCATGAACCCCGGTGCGGCGTCGACGACGGCGGGAATCGCGTTCGCGGGACCCATCGCGGTCCACGTGTAGCCGGGCAGCGCATAGCCCCCCTTGGGATCCTGGGCTCCTTGCAGGATCAGCTCGGTGGATGAGTCGCCCTCGATCACAATGCGGTAGTGGTAGTGCTGGGGCCAATCCTCCTGCGGCTCAATGGCATCGAAGGTGTCCATGGTGTAGATCTCGTGGAAGACGATGAAAGGTCTGTTGTCGACCCATGACGTCCACTCATGGTGCTGGCGGGCGACCGTGCCCTTCTTGATCACGCCCTTGAAGCCTGGCATGTCGCTTGTCTTCCCTCCCTCGAAGGGGATGTCGCGTGTGGCGACGCCGAGTTCGACCTCGGTGGTGTATTTCTCGACTGTCTTACCCATACCCTCGACAATCATCGCCATCGACTGTGCGAACAGCGGCCACGCATTACCCAAGAGGTTCGGTCCGTCCCGGAATGTGTCTGGGTCGCTTCCCATTCCCATCTCGTGCAGGTACTTCAGCGTGTCCCTGCCGAAGTTGACCACTTCGTAGATGTGAATGGTGTCGATCTGGCTGACGATCCGGGCCAGCGTCAGCACGAGCAGGTCGCCGGCGAAACCAGGATTGACACCGCCCGCGTGGAAGGATGTGCCACCGTCCAGGCACGCCGCATGGATCTTGTCGATGTCGGCTTGGCTGTGTTCGGTCCGGTACCACCACGCGCCACCCGAAGCCACGACGTTCTTTCCCCCGCGCAGCAGACGGCAGACCTCGTCAGGGTCAGACCACAGCGGTGCATAGAACACGCAATCGGCGTCGAGCGCTTCGATGGTCGCCTTATCGTTGGTCGCGAGTATGCCGGTCGGCGCTTTACCACAGAGCTCGCCGGCGTCCTTGCCGACCTTCTCCGGACGATTGCATAGCACGCCGACCAACTCATACGCCGGGTTGTGGGCGAAATGGCGCAACGCGATTGTCCCGACGTTGCCGACACCCCACTGTATGACGCGATACCTTCGCTCGGCAGCTGACTTGACTGTCACAGCATCCGCTTCACTGAGTGTGGTCACTGCTTCTCCTTTGATGAATTCGGCAGCGTTACGACCATCAAGCGGTGCACCGTCAGCGCCATTTGCATCGGAGTGGACTCAATCGCCATAACTCGACAGCCGGAACGGCTGAGCGCTTGCTCAGCGTAAAATCACTCTGCGTATCCTGTCAATGACTGATTCTAGTCAGCTATTGGGGCCTCGATGAGGGGTGACATGCGCCGTAACGCACACCGGGCTACGCTTTAGCTTCTCTTGTGAAACAGCAGACTTCACTCGAAGTTCGTTGACTGAAGCCGTCTCCAACGGACCCGCCAACAGCACTGACAGCAGTCAGTAAATTCCAAGGAACCGGCTAGGGGAAGGTGACAACGACTTTGTCGGCGGCGCCGGGCGTGCAAGCCAATTCCAGCGCGTGATGTACATCGGCAAACGGGACGGTGTGACTGACGATGAGCGCGTACTTCTGCCAGTTGGCGACGAGATCCCTTGTCACCTCGAATATTTCGTCCGGATAGCCCATCGATCCAACGATGGTGATTTCGTTGCTCATCACATTGACGAATTCGACAGGTATTGGCTCCTTATGGACGCCGACTATGCCGAGTGTCGCGCCCTTCTTGGCGGCGGTCAGAGCGATGTTGACCACGGCGGCCGCTCCGGCGGCGTCGAGATAGACGTCGGTACCGGCCTTACCGGGGAAAAGTGCTTCGCCTTCGCCGTGCAGTTCGATGAGTCGGGCGACGACGTCCTCATCGGCGCAGTTGATGACCGCGTCGGCGCCGATCAGCACCGCCTTCTCGAGTCGCGCCGCGATGAGATCGATGACCACAATGTGGCTGACGCCGACGGACTTGAAGGCGAGTACCGCGCCGAGTCCAATAGGGCCCGCACCGAATACGACGACCTTGTCTCCCGATCTGGCCCCAGTGCGATTCACGCCGTGGCGCGCGACGGCCATGGGTTCGTTGAGTGCGGCCACTTCGAATGGCACGTGATCGGGAATGACTTCGATACTTCGTCCACGCACCGCGTCTTCGACAAGCAGGCAATCGGCGAGTGCGCCTGTGGCACCACCGTTTCCGATGATGCCACTTGGAGCGGCCATCGGGTTGACAACGACGCGATCACCGACGGTGATGTCGTCGACCTCAGCGCCCACCTCGATGACTTCCCCCGCGGGTTCGTGCCCCAGCGGCGTGCGGCCCTGGCGAGGGGGGACACCGCCGATCGTGATGTAGAAGGCGTCGGAACCACAGATCCCACACGCGCGCATCCTGATCAGCACGTCCTTGGGGCCCGTCACCGGCTGCGGCGCTTCGAGTACCTCCGTCACGCCGGGTTGGGTGACCGTCGCTACCTTCATGGCTTCATGCCTTCCTGGAACTCACGGGGTTCCCTCGGGTTCGATGTCGAACGCATCGAGGTATTCGGCGAAGGTCGGCTTCAACTTCTCGATCGTCAGCGCGTACTGGTCGAGGTTGTAGCTGTTGACGCCGTAGCGGTCCTGCGGGTGCTCGGCGAGCCAGGACTGCATGCGGGCTTCGACGTCGGGAGTCAGTGAGTCGTCGGCCCAGTCGTAGATCCGCCGCATTACGTCCATGGGATCGCGCATCATCTCCGAGTAATACATGTGAAAGAAGCGCTCGTCGCCGATGCGGTCCCGCGCCCGCAGTGGCCGTTCGACGTGATACTTCATCATCTGCCACATCGCCTGGCGCCCCATGTCTTCCAGATCGATGTGCTCGGGGTGCAGCGTCATGCCCTTGGGCAGTTTCCAGAGATTGGCCAGCGAACCCGTGGCCTTATACGGGTCGCGGTGCGCCCAGATGAGCCGGGCGTCGGGGAACGTCTTCAGCAGCGCGTCGATGTGCACCGAATGCGACGGCATCTTCAGGCTCCAGGTACCCGGGGCGGTCGACTGCAGCACCTGCAGGTATCGCTTCTGGTAGTCGTAGGTGCGCGTCATGTCGGCTTCGTCGAACAGCCATTCGGCGTAGCGCGAGGTGGCCAGGAAGGAGTCCCAGGACAGTCCCTTGAAATCCTGATTGTGGATGAACATGTCCTCGGTGGGACCGTCGGCGTCCTCCCAGTGTGGCAGCGCCATTTTCGCGGCCGTCACCATTTCAAGCATCTTCGTCTGCTCCTCGAGCAGCCTCAGACAGCGCGGATCCGTGCGCAGGGTATCCGGGCTCGCCGGCGGGATCGGATGCACGCATTCCCAGTGCAGCAGGGACCGTCGGCCGGGGTCCTGGTCGAGCAGATAGCTGATGACCGTCGTACCGGTGCGCGGCATGCCGAGCACGAAGAGCGGCCGCTCGACCGGAGCGTCGAGGACATCGGGGTGGGACGCGATGTAGTCGTGAACCTGCAGCCGCCGGACCAGTGCGTTGGTTGCATCGTCGAGAATGCGTTGGCGCCCATAGGGAGTGAAGGCCGGTGAGGTGTTGAGCTCGTTGATCATGATCGCGAGTCCGTCTCGCCACGAGTCGGATTCGAGCTCGGTCAGACCGGTGCGTTCGCCGGCCAGGATGAGGATGTCGTCGGGTGTGGTGACGTCGTCGAATTCGCTCATCGTTGCTCTCAGACCGTCAGGTATCCGCCGTCGACCGCGACGGTGGTTCCGGTGATGTAGGAGGCAGCGGCGCTGCTCAAAAACAGCACGGCAGGCGATATCTCGTCGGCACGTCCCATCCGTGCCATAGGCGTGTGTCGCATCTCGGGTTCGAGCAGTTGTGGGATGTCGAGCACCGGATGGGTCATCCGGGTGTCGATCAACCCCGGTGCGACGGCGTTGACGCGAATCCCGTCGTCGACCCAGCGGCGGGCCAGGTTCTTCGTGAAGGCAACCAAGCCGGCTTTCGACGAGCTGTATGCGGGCACCGCGACCGCGGACACGAACGCCGACATCGACGCGATGCTCACCACGCTGCTGCCACCTTCGGCCTTGCTGGCTTTGAGCTCCTCGTGACATGCCATGGTGAGGCGCATGTGGGCGTACATGTTGACCGCCACCGAACCCGCGTAGCCATCGGGATCCCACTCGTCCTTGCCGCCGGCATACGGCCCGCCCGCGTTGTTGACCAGCACGTCAAGCTCGCCGATCGAGGCGGCCAGCGCGTCGATGGCTGCGGTGTCGGAGGCCTGGCACTGCCGGTAGGTCAAGGCACCGAGGTCGATCTCCGGATAGTCGGTTGCCGCAGCCCTGGTGCCGGTTACCGTGACATCGGCCCCCGCGCTGGCGAAGTCGGAGGCGATGGCATACCCGATGCCGCTGGTGCCGCCGGTGACAAGAACCTGGGTGCCGGTGAAATCGAATGTGACGGTGTTCATTTCGCTGTTTTCAGTTCGTCGATTTTCTTGGTGAGCCACGCCCGCACCCAGAAGTTCTCGGTGTCGACGAGCAGGCTTTCGTGCGCGGTGCGTGCGACAGTCCGCGCACCGGCATGGTCTGGAGCCGCAGCGAGGACCATATCCGTGAGGTGCAGCGCCTGGACCGCGCGCCCACTTCCGAGGTGAGTTCGGGCGGCTTCGACCAGGGCGTCCGGGCCGGCGGCGGCGACCACGTCGGCGGCCACAGAATTCGGAGCCACGCCGTAAAGTTCTGTGGTGGAACGGTGTTGGAACCACCCCGCGTACATCTCCCAGATCGCCCGCACGTTCCACGAGGTCATGCCGTAGCCCTCCCCGACATCGAGGTGCTCGGGCACCGTGACCTCACGCATGGCGGTGTAGAGGTCCGTGCCGGAGGTCATCGCTTCGATCGTCCGGTCGTGCACCGCTTGCATGGCGTCGCGCATCGCGGTTACCTCCGCTGCGATGCGGTCGGCACCCTCGATGGGATCGAAGTGACCGGTGATCAGCCGTCGCGGCGCCAACTCCAGCACGGCATTCAGCGACTCGATGTAGAGGATCGGATCGCGATAGCGATCACCGCGGATGGTCATCAGATTCGGCACATGACCGAACAGTGGTCCGAACAGGTTGCCGGTGAACAGAATTCGATCCTCGGGTAGCCACACCACCAGCGCATCGGTGGTCTCGCCGCCCGGCGTCCAGGCCAACTCGATGCGGCGTCCGCCGACCGTCATCACGTGCCGCCGGTCGAACGTCGTCGTGGGTTCCGGGAAGGAGAAGCCGATGGTCGACGCGTCCATGGTCTTCAATTGTTCGACGACGGCGTCGGTGAACTTCTGAAAGGCGAAGGCCGTCTTGGGCGCCCGGTAGCCGCCGAGTCGGATGTTGTCGTCGCGCCAGTACCGGTAATTCGAATGCATCACGATGTCGGTTTCGATGTCGGTTTCGGTGTCGGTGCCGTCGTCGCGCAACGCGTTGACCCCACCCCAGTGGTCTGCGTGTCCCTGGGTGACGATGATGGCCCGCGTTGGGCCGGGAACGTCGGCGAAAGCCCGGTGGTGTAGCGGGCCTTCGAAGAAGATCCCGCCGTTGATGACGACTCTTCCGTCGTCGGTGGCCAGCGCATAGGAGTTCGAAATCCCCGGCGACATCCAGATGCCGCCACCCAAGGCGGTCGCCGGGGCCCCGGTCGCTGCCGCAAGATCGGCCGCTCCCGGCCGTTCGCGGTGGATTCCGGTCATCGGAACCTTCCTCTAGAGTAATAGAGTTAATCCTCTAGGACTGTAGAGGTAAAGTCCCGAGGTAGGAAGAGGCCCGTCGAAGGGATGACGCATGGGCATGCGCGGACTCGAGGGCAAAGTCGCCATCGTCGCCGGCGGCGCGAGCGGTATCGGCGCCGCGACTGCGATCAGGCTCGGCGAGGAAGGCTGTCTGGTGGTGGTCGGCGACATCGCCACCGACGGCGCGCATCAGACCGCGGAACGAATCGTGGCGGCGGGTGGCACGGCGACCGCAGTCGGGTTCGATCTCGCCGAACCTGACTCGGTCGCCCACCTCATTGAAACGACCACCGCGACCTACGGTGGCCTCGACGCGCTTTTCAGTGTGGGCGCAGACATGAGGGCTCTAGCTGGCGACTCCGACGTGGTCGACATCGATCTGGACCTGTGGGATCGCGTCATGACGGTGAACCTGCGCGGCTACGTCGCTGCAATGAAACACGCTATCCCACAATTGCTTTCCCGCGGCGGTGGCGCGATTGTGAACATGTCGTCGGCGGCGGCATTCCAAGGTGAACCCGCCCGGCCCGCTTACGCCACCGCCAAGGCCGGGATCGGCGCGCTGACCAGACACGTAGCTGCGCGGTGGGGCAAGGAGGGCATTCGCTGCAATGCCGTCGCGCCCGGATTCACCGCCACTGACGCGATCCGCGCCGTCCCGCAATGGCCGGATCTCGAGGCCTCCGCGCTCAAACGCATCCGCGGCAACCGCGTCGGCGCCACCGAAGACATCGCGGCGCTGGTCGCCTTCCTGTTGTCAGACGAGGGCTCCTGGATCAACGGTCAAGTGATCAACGTCGACGGCGGCACGGTGCTGCGATGAGCCGAGATATTCCGATCGTTCAAATCAAGCGGAAACGGGACGGCGACGAACGCAGGCGTGAACTGTGCGACGCCGCGATCCAGGTTCTGGCCGAACAGGGTTCGCGGGGCCTCACCCACCAGCAGGTCGACCGCTCCGCGAGTTTGCCCGACGGCACCACCTCGTACTACTACCGAACGCGTGCCGCGCTACTGCAGGGCATCGGCAGCCGTGTCGCCGAGATCGACACCGAGAATCTGCGCTCGATCACCGCCGACGCCACCCGGTCGGCAACGCCGTTCGGTCGACTGGCGCAACTCGTCATGATTCAGGCGGACGGGCCGGGGCTGCTCCTCAACCGGGCACGACTCGAGCTGATGCTCGCCGCCACGCGCGATCCCGAGATCGCGGATCGGTCCGCGACCTTTGAAGCACGCATTGTGACCCTGGCCCGCGACGCCATTGCGGCCGTTCAGTTCGCCGGCGAGAGTGCTGTTGAATCAGCCCTGCTCGATGCGCAGGTCTCGGCTGTCATGACGATCGTTGCCGGGTTGTTCACGCGCTTCGCCGCGGGTGACCGCACAGTTGCAGACGTCCACCACGTCGAGCGGCTCCTCACTAGCGTCGTCAGGGCGGTCACGCTCGATCACGACGAGTCATCCCCAGCGCTGGATTAGTAATCGGGGCTATGTTTGCCTCGAGAGCCGCTATTGAAGTAGGCAAACATGGCGACAGCGACAACCGAGGCGGTACGCCTCCCTCCGGTGCTACGGGCACCGAAGGCGCTACAGGGCCTTGCGTTCCTACTGGCCCGGCGCAGCGTAGTGGCTGCACTGGGCCGGCGGCACGGCAACGTGTTCACTCTCGATCTGCCCGGTTTTGGGCGGACGGTGGTCGTTGGCGATCCGGATCAGATCCAGGATCTATTCGGCACCAGCAGGGAATTGCTGTGTCGGTCGAAGCTCAATCTCGGCAGAATCTTCGGCCCTGGATCGATGTTCAACCTTTCCGGCGATGAACACCTCAGGCGGCGCAGATTGCTGTCGCCGCCGTTCCACTCCGTGCACGTCGCAAGATACCGGGACATCGTCACCGAAGAGTTCCTGCGCGAATCGTCGGACTGGCCGGAGGGGCGGGAATTCGAGACGATGCCCGCGATGACGCGCATAACCCTGCGCGGGCTCCTACGCGTCGTGGTCGGCGCCGAGGGCGCCGTTGTTGATGATTTGTCCGCGCTGTTGCCTCCTGCGGTGGCGCTCGGAGCCCGCGTCGGCTTGCTGCCACCGATCGTGCGGAAGGACTTCGGCGCATGGAGCCCGGGTGCGCATCTGCTGCGGAACCGCCACAAATTCGACGCCGTTATCTACTCGCTGATGGCCGAGGCGCGTGGTGACCCCGATTTCGAAAAGCGTGGCGACGCGCTCGCGATTTTGATGCGATCTCGCTACGACAACGGGGAGCCGATGTCGGATTCACACATCGCCGACGAGTTGCTGAGTGTGCTGACTGCCGGGTATGAGACGACCGCCGCGACACTCGCCTGGGCCGTGGAGCGGCTGCGCCGACATCCGCAGCTGTTGTCCCGGTTGACCGCTGAAGTTGATGCGGGCGAATCGCAACTGCTGCAGGCGACGATCTGGGAAGTGCAGCGCGCCCGGCCGGTGTCCGACGTTGCGCAGCGGCGCACCACGACACGAATCCGGTTGGGGGAGTGGGTTATACCGGAGGGCACCACGATCATGATCAACGTGCCGCTGGCCCATTCGGTGCAAGAATGCTTCCCTGACGCGGAATCGTTCAACCCGGACCGATTCATCGGCACCAGCCAAAAGCCGGTCGGGTGGATTCCCTACGGCGGCGGATTCCAACGTTGCATTGGCGCGGCATACGCGAACATGGCGATGGACACCACGCTGCGCACGCTATTGCGCGAGTTTCGGCTGGTGCCGACTCAGGCCCCCGGAGAACGACCGCGCGATCACGGTGTGATCTTCGCACCGGATCGAGGCGCCTTGGCGATCGTCTATCGGCGGACAGTGGCGGATCCCGGTGGGCCCGCTGAGCGGTCTGTCGACGCGAGCCGGCAAAACGATCTACGTTGAATTTGAGCATCGGGGCCTGCCAATTCGGCGATACAGTTGCCGCATGCAGCAATAAAAAGGGGGCCCCTTTGCAAGTGCTGACCACGAGGGAATGCGCGGCCGTCGTTGCGATCGCCGAAGCGTTCTTTCCTGCGCGCGGGCCGATCGGCGTCGGGGGTGAAGCTGCGGGTGCGGTGACCTACGTCGACACGCTGCTGGCCCGCCTGCAGCTGCCGAAGCGCATCCAGCTGCGGGGCCTGCTGCTGGTCTTCGAGGTAGGAACTGCGATCACCAACCGGGGAGCACTGTTCTCGGCTGCTCCGTTCGATGAACGTGTCGCGAGGCTGCAGAAATGGGAACACGCCGACCGGTACACGCAGCGGGCGCTGTACTCGGCGCTGCGCTGGTTGTTCACGCTGGCCTATCTCGCCGACCCAGAGGTACAGCGCAGGATCGGTCTGCCCGAGTCCGGCGCGCACCCGCCAGGCGCCCTGATGAGTCGCGGCAAGCCGGCGCGGCTGCGAAACGGCCCACGGGTTCGGCGGCTAGAACGCCTTTTCAACACCGATCAGCTCATCACCGGGATCGAGATTCCCCTCTGGTTCCGCATCCTGGCCGGCGCGCGATTCCGGGTGAGCGCCCGCTATCTGCACCGGGTTGCCTGGATCAGCGGCTGGAGCGTCGGCGCCACCGCCGTCGGGGCGGTCGAACGCCGCCGCTACGACCGGCGCATCGCCTCGACCCCTGTCGACCCGCCGCCGATCTTCATCCTCGGGCACTGGCGTAGCGGCACGACTCACCTCCACAACCTGCTCGGGCGCGATCCGGACAACACGTATCCCACTGTCTACCAAGTGGTTTTCCCCACCGCGTTCATGCTCACCAGCAGCACGATCCCCCCGCTCACCGCCAGGATGTTGTCCGACACCCGCGGCTACGACAACGTCGCCCAAGGCTGGAACGAGGCGGCCGAAGACGAGATCGCACTGGCCAAGCTGACCGGCCTCTCGCCGTACTTGGCGTTCATGCTGCCCGACCAATTGCCGCACTACGAGCGTTATTTCGACTTCCTCCAAGCGCGTGAGGCCGAACGAGACGAGTGGAAGGCCGCGTTGCGCTGGTTCGTCGGCAAGATCCGCCTCCACTCCGGAGGACGGCGCCCTGTCATCAAGAGTTGCGCCCACATGGCCCGGATCCGCATGTTGCTCGACGTCTTCCCAGACGCCAAATTCGTTCACATTCATCGGAATCCGTTCACGGTCGCGGCCTCCACGATCCACATGCGCGAGCAGACCGACTGGGAGAACTTCCTGCAAGTGCCCGAGACGGCCTTCGTTGAAAACCTTGCGACGCAGGTGACTGTGGTCGGACAACGGCTCTTTGAGCAGTTCTTCGAGGATCGCTCGCTGATCCCGCCGGAGAACTTCATCGAGATCGCCTACCCGGATCTGGTGGCCCGCCCTCGCGAGGTTCTCGACGGCCTCTACCGGCACCTCGGGATTCCGCAGGGCGACCGCTACGACGCCACGATCGGTGGTTACCTCGACGGCCTGCGGGGTTATCAGACCAACAAGCTGAGCATCGACGACGAGCTCGCCGACTTGGTGCGCGAGAACTGGAAATTCGTGTTCGAAGAGTATGGCTACTCGTTGGACCATCGATCATGACGTTCCACGAGTTCGTCGAGCAGCACCTGCATTCGAGCACACACCTGTCCAAGCGGCATGTCCATCCCAAGCTGATCCAGATGTTCGAACTGGCGGGCATGGACGCGGTGTTCACCCGAGGCAGCGGCGCCTATCTCTGGACCGAAGACGGCCGTCGATACCTGGACTTGCTGAGCGGCGGTGGTGTCCACTTCATCGGGCGCAACCACCCGCAGGTTCGCGAGGCGTTGCGCGACGTCCTCGATATGGACCTGCCCAACCTGTCGGTCGCCAACGCGTCGGTGTTGGGCGGCCTGGTGGCTGATCGGCTGCTTGCCCTGGCCGGACCGCCCTTCGAAAAAGTGGTGTTCGCCAATTCGGGCACGGAGGCGACGGAAATCTGCGTCCGATTCACCCGCCAGGCCACCGGTCGCCGCCGTTATCTGTATCTGGACGGCGCGTTTCACGGGCGCACGTACGCCGCGATTTCGCTGTGCGGTTTCGACGAGATGAAAATCACCGCAGATCCGTTGATGCCGACGTGTACTCCGGTGCCGCGCAACGACATTGATGCGCTGCGTCGCGAGCTGGCCTACGGCGACGTGGCGGCGTTCGTCGTCGAAGCCGTCCAGGGCATGACCTGCGAAGTCGTCGCTGCGGAGTACCTGCGCGAGGCGGAGAAGCTTTGCGCGCAGCACGGCACGGTGCTGGTCATGGACGAGGTGCAGACCGGCCTCGGGCGGCTGGGCCACTGGTTCGGCTGCCACGGCGCGGGAGTCCAGCCTGGCATGCTCACAGTCAGCAAGACGCTCTCCGGGGGTCAGGCACCGGTGAGCGCGGTGCTTTTGACCCAGGACATCTACGACCGCGTCTTCAAGGCCTTCAAGTCTGGACCGATCTACATTTCGACGTTCGCTGAGAACAACCTCGCGATGGCCGCGGGTCTCGCGACACTGGACGTCCTGGACAGCGTCGACGCTCCCAACCGTGCGCGCGGCCTGTCGGACATGTTCCGGAGCGGCCTGCAGGACCTCGCCGACCGCTACGACGTGATCGACCGGATCACCGGCCAGGGCCTGATCATCGGCGTGGTGTTCAAATCCTCGGCAGACCACCTGGCGCTCCGTGTGCAGCAGACGCTGATGGGCGCGGCCGACGCCGGAGCATTCGCCGCCGCGGTGCACATCGACCTGCATCGGCGCGGAATCCTGGTCCAAATACCAGGTTTCAACCTCAACATGATCAAGCTCCTGCCGCCGGTGATCCTCGATAACGAGGACGTGCGCTGGTTCCTGCGCGCGTTCGAGGAGGTGCTCGCCAGCTACCGCCGACCCACTTCCGGACCGGTCGTCGCAATGGCAGGTGGCGTGGCCAGGCACGCATTGAAGGAAGCGCGGACCAGGTTGGAGGTGCGTAGACTCGCGCCGGCCCGCAGCCCAAAAGCAACGGGGACCGCACGCGTTCAGGAACATTCGGACTACGAGCGAGCACTGTCCCTCGATTGCGATGTCTGCGTGGTCGGCTCGGGACCGGCGGGTACCGTGCTCGCGCACCGATTGGCGACCGAGGGCCTCGACGTGGTGGTCCTCGAGGCCGGCGCGGCGATGGGCCAACGCGACAGGGGCGTTGAGGCCGGCGAGACCTTCGCCCGCTGGTTCTGGGAAGGCGGTATGCGCACCACGCGGGGCAACGTTGTCGTGCCGACCCTGCAGGCGCGTTGCCTGGGCGGCGGTTCGGTAATCAACTCGGGCATCTGCATGCGGGCGCCGGACTTCGTCTTCGAGAAGTGGGCGACGGAGGACGGCGTAGACGGGGTCACACCCGGTGAGATGGCGCGTCATTACGACGCCGTCGAGCGTTTTATGGGAGTCCGGCCGGTCCAGGCCGAGGTTCAAGGTCGACGCAACGATCTGTTCCGCGCCGGGGCCGAAGCGATTGGCTATCAGGTTGAACCGCTACGGCGAAACGAGCACAACTGCCGCGGCTCGGGTCAGTGCATCGTCGGCTGCCCGTCCGGGGCGAAGCAGTCGATGGACCGTCGCGGCGTCCCCGAACTGCTGCAAGCCGGTGGCCGCGTATACACCTCGGTGCACGTCGACCGTCTGTTGCAGCAAGGTAATCGAGTCAGCGGAGTGCGCGGGGTGGTCGTTGACCCAGCCACGGGTCGGCGCACCCATCGGGTGCGCGTCGCGTCGAAATGCACGGTGCTCGCCGCCGGTGCTTTCGCGTCGCCACAGATCATGCAGCGCAGCGGGCACAGTGCGAACCCGGTGGGACGCAATGTCCGAATGCATCCCGGCGTCATCGTCACGGGTGCGTTCGACCAGGAGATCTCGCCGTGGAACGGCGCGACGCAGGGGTACCACGTCACTGGATTCCTCGGGGAGGGCATCAAGCTGGAGTCGATCTGGGCGACCCCCTCGATTCTCGGCATGAACCAGCCTGGGGTG
>JAVROG010000448.1:0-3147 GCA_032162865.1 Mycobacterium sp.
GCACATTCGGTCAGCGCCCGAAGGCAGTTGGGACAAAGGATTTGACGCTGCCGTCAGTGACTGTTCGATCCGACAAACTGGGCGGACGACGCCCGCTCAGCGACTGACTTCCAGAATTTCACGCCCCGAGCGCAGGCTCGATCGACCAGCCGTGCTTGACAAGCAGGTACTGAATGCCGCCGGTGACCCTGGATCGCAAGCCATCAGGCGTATTCGCCTTGCCTGCAACGAGATTCCGTGACGGTCAGCATCCGCGCACCGATCGCAGCGACAAGGTGTCGTTACCGCCCGACGCACCCCACCGCGTGAACGAACCATCGCGCGATCAGTAAGCTGCCACTATGGGCCACGACTGGTTGCTCGTGGAGACGCTGGGGGACGAACCCGCCGTCGTTGCGCAGGGGCGGCAACTCAAGAACCTCGTCCCGATCACCACTTTCCTGCGCCGCAGTCCATATCTGTCATCCGTCAAAACGGCGATCGCTGAGTCGGTGCAGACCGGACAGGCACTGACCAGCATTACCCCAAAGAGCGACCGCGTCATCCGCACCGAACCGGTGATGATGTCCGACGGTCGCATGCATGGCGTGCACGTGTGGACCGGCCCGATCGAGGAGGAGCCGCCCACGCGGCCCACGCCGGGTCCGCTGAAGTGGGATCTGACTCGCGGGGTGGCCACTGACACCCCCGAGTCGCTGGCCAACAGTGGAAAGAACCCGGAAGTCGAGGTCACCTTCGGCCGTGCCTTCGCCGAGGATCTGCCGTCGCGCGAACTCAATCCGAACGAAACCAAGGTCCTGGCCATGGCAGTCAGGGCTGAGCCGGGGCAGACTCTGTGCAGCACATGGGACCTCACCGATTGGGAGGGGAACGCCATCCGGATCGGCTTCACCGCGCGCACTGCGATGGAGCCCGGGCCCGACGGGCGCGACCACCTGGTGGCGCGCGCGATGAACTGGCGGGCCGAACGCAAAGGCCCGGCTGTAGTCGCCGATGACCTGGCGCAGCGAATACTCAACGGCCTGGCGCAGGCCGGTGTCCACCGAGCTCTTGTCAACCTCAAAACCTGGACGCTGTTGAAGTGGCTTGACGAGCCTTGCGCGTTCTACGACTGGCGCAGCAACGAAGCCGACAAACCACGAGTCCATCCCGACGACGAACACATATTGAATGCCATGACCAAGGAATTCGCCAACGGCGCGACGAGTCGGGTGCTGCGACTGCCCGGCAACGAGACCGACTGGGTGCCGGTGCACGTCACTGTCAACCAGGTGGAACTCGAAGCGGAAACCTTCGCCGGGCTGCTCTCGCTGCGGTTACCCACTGACGAAGAAGTTGCCGCCGCAGGTCTGGCCACCGACGACTCGAGCTGATCGCCAAGGACGCCCTCAATGGGTTGGTGCGATAGCCGTCGGCCCCGCCCGCGCGAAAGCCCTTGCGACACCGGCAAAGGCAACGGGCACCTCGGCAGTGATGACTACGTCGAGACCTTCCACCTGACACTCGATGCCACCGACCCGCATCTCGCGTGCAACCACCGTCGCGCGAGCACAGGCTGCCGAACCTCCCTGCGGTAGCCGCGCGGCTGCGGCCAGCGCGGCCAGATCGGCCGCCGCCTGCGCGCGGTGACGCGCAACGATCACCGAACCGAGGCGCGCCCCCGCACCGGCGACGAACAACAGCACGGCGATCATCGCGACCGCCAGCACCGTGGCCGAGCCGCGCTCACTCCGGCTCGACTCCCGATACGGCGCTCGCGGCAATCTCGAGATGAGGCAACAACTTTGAATGCGCGACCACGGTAGCGACCAGCACGTCGCCGTCCCGGTGCACCTGGACCTGAGCTCCCGGTGGCGCAATCCGCCGGGCGACTTCGACGGCCGCACGCGGGTCGCCAAGCGCCGACAGCCGGGCGGCCTCCCGGGCGGCGTCGACGCACCGCACCTGCATCGATACCGCAGCAATGCCCGCCAGGCACAGCACCAGCACCACCACCAGCGTGGCGATGGCCAGGGCCGCCTCGACGGTGCTCGAGCCGTCACTGGAAGCTAGACCTTGGTGCTGAGCGCGCGGCCGATGATGTGGTTCAAGGCTGAAACGACCGAGTCGCCGGTCACGACGGTGTACAGGATCGCGCCGAACGCCGCCGCCGCAATCGTCCCGATCGCGTATTCGACGGTGGACATGCCTGACTCGTCGCTCGCCAGCACCGTCAGGCGTGTTACCAATACCCGAAACATGTTGCGCATCAATATCTTCCTCTCTCACATCAGACCAGACTGCAGGATGTCACCGGCTAACCCGGCCACCACGGGAACAATGCCCAGGCAGAGGAATGCCGGCAGGAAGCACAGTCCCAGCGGACCGGCGATCAGCACCCCGGCGCGTTCTGCGGCCGCCGAGGCCGCATGCGCGGCGTCTTGGCGAGACTGGGTGGCCAGTTCAGCGACACCGTCGGCGAGGGCGGCACCAGATGACGCCGAACGCCGCGCCAACCGCAGTAGGCCGTCGGTCTGGGCGTCAGGTATTCCAGCAACACCCGCTGACCAGGCGATCGCCGGGTCAGCACCCAACGCCAGCAAGTCGGCAGCCCGGCGCAACACCAGGGCCAGACCCGGCGGTGCCGACTCGGCGGTGGCGGCAGCGGCCGTCGACACCGCCATGCCCGCGGCAAGGCAAACGCCCAGCACGTCCATACTGGACGCAACCGCAAGCGGATCTGAGCCGGTTGCGTGCCGCTGCGGCAAACACCGCACGCCCGAGGGCATTCCGGCGCGGGCGCGAATTGTCGGCGAGCCCGCGCCCAACAGCAACGCCAGGGCCAACAGCACCGCCGGGATGCTCATGCAAACACCACCCGGTCGGTAATCCGGTCTGACCACAACAGCCCGCCACACACCAGTGCCACCCCGGTCACCAACAACCAACCACCCGCGCTCTGACTGAACAGGAAGTTCAGCGGCCGGGCGCCGATCAGCTGACCGAGTAGCAAGCCGAGCATTGGCAGCCCGGCCAGAATCACCGCGGTGGCGCGCGCACCCGCCAAAGCTGACGTCACCTTTGCCGAGAACCGTTGCCGCTCAGCGATATCGCGTTGTGCGGCCCGCATCAGGGTGGCGATGGCCAACCCGTGATCACTCGCCAGCT
>JAVROG010000449.1:0-18129 GCA_032162865.1 Mycobacterium sp.
AACTGTGGGACGGCTATACCGGGACATCGACCGACACGTTGCAGACCGAGATTCCGGAGCGCTGGCTCGCAACAGCGAACTAAACCCCTTGAGTGTTTGAAGCTTTGTAGAGAGGGATGCACGTGACTGACCACGACCACGACCATGACCACGACCACGAGCGCACGGTCGCACCCATGGTGGACGAGATCACCGACTTCGAGGTGTTGGAAATTGCCCTGCGCGAATTGTGCATCGAGAAGGGCATTTTCACCGCTGAGGAACATCGACAATTCACTGAGTTCGCCGAGCAGATCGGCCCCACTCCCGCCGCCCGCCTGGTGGCACGAGCGTGGCTGGATCCTGAATTCAAGACTCTCGCTCTGACGGAGCCGATGGCTGCTAGCAAAGAAGTAGGTGTCGACTGGATGGAGCCCACCGGCTTCGGGACGCCGAGTGACTTCACCGCCTTCGAAATCCTGGAAGACACACCGACTTTGCACAACGTGATCGTCTGTGCGTTGTGTTCCTGCTACCCGCGGCCAATACTGGGCAACTCCCCGGAGTGGTATCGCACTCCGAACTACCGACGTCGGCTGGTCCGGTGGCCGCGGCAAGTGCTGGCGGAGTTCGGCCTCTACCTGTCCGACGAGATCGAAGTGCGGGTGGAGGATTCCAACCAGAAGCACCGATTCATGGTGATGCCCATGCGTCCGGAGGGCACCGACGGCTGGGACGAAGACCAGCTGGCCGAGATCATCACCCGCGACTCATTGATCGGCGTCGCGTTGCCGAAGGTCGGCGTGACCACCAACGTCATCACTGACACTCGCCCGGCCGTCCATCCAGCGACCGACTGAGACCAGATCCGTGAGTACGTCGGAGGATTCGGGCCCGATCGAGCGCGTCGCCATCGAGCCGCTGCAGAACATCGTAGAACGCAATCAGATCTGGCCTCGAATGGCGGCCAAGTACGGCGTCGAAAATCCCGTGCCGCCGTGGAAAACCAGTCTGGACGGCCTGTGCGACGCACTCGACCACGCCTCCTGCGGCGGCCCCCCCGGTGTTGAGGTCCCCAACTTCAAAGAGCGGCGGGACGAGGAGGACGCCCTTTCGGCGACCCTGTATGCCGGCCTGCCCTATCCGGAGAACCAGCTGGTCTCCTTGGCCCACTCACTCGTCGCCCGCGGCATCATCGACGAGGCAGAGCTGGAACAGCGACTAGCCAGCATCCGGCGCCGGCTCGAGGCTTGACCACTCGCGCATCGACGCCCACAGCGCCGCGGTGGCCGCGGTGCAGGCCGCAGCGCCTGCGACGTGAATGGCGACCAGAACTGCGGGCACCCCGGTGAAGTACTGCGCCGTGCCCACGCCGGCTTGTGCGAAAACCAGGGCAAGCAGCACCGTGAGCCGCAGCATGGTCGCTCTGGTCGCGTGTACCGCCAGCAACCCGAACGCGAGCCCGACCAGCAGCGCCAAATACGACACCAGCAGCGACGAATGCATGTGCACCAGCGTGGTGATCTCGACCTTCAGTCGCGGCACGGTCCGACTGGGGCTCTTGTCGCCCGCGTGCGGGCCGGCGGCAGTCACCAGCGTGCCCGTCAGCAGCACCGCTGTCAGATTCAGCGCGCTCAGGACCGTCAGCAAACGAAGCGGCCTGGCCACTCGTTGCTCGACGACCCCCTCGTCCGGCTCGCCGACCTTGACGTAGAGCAGTACCGACAACCACACCATCGTCATCGAAGCCAGCAGGTGGACGGCCACCGTCCACCAAAGCAGCCCGGTACGTACCGTTATGCCGCCGATGATTGCCTGCACGACGGTCGAGGCCGGCATCAGCCAGGCGTAGATCAGGACCTCCCGTCGCCGGCGCGCCCGGGTGACGGCCAGCACGGCCAGCGCCGCCGTGAGGACGACCGCGAAGGTGATCATCCGGTTGCCGAATTCGACGGCCTGGTGGATCCGCGGTACTTCGCTGACCGCTACGGGTGTGAAGCTGCCGGGAAAGCACTGAGGCCAGGTCGGGCAACCCAGGCCTGAGGCCGTCACGCGGACGATGGCGCCGGTGACCGCAATGCCGCCCTGACTGAGGATGACGGCCGCGGCGATGATCCGCTGGACACGCAGACTGGGGTCGGGGAGCTTGTCCACCAACCGCAGCAGCACTCGTCCGACGGGCACCGCCCGATCGTAGCGACAACTACGTCGCGTAGTAGGGGTGGGCGGTTCTGGTGAAGGTGGCTCGCCGGTGGCTGGCGCCCAGATTGACGCTAGGCACATCCGCTTCGGCGTGTTGTGTGCCTGGTGTCAGTGTCGCGGTATCCGCGTCGGCGCAGTGCGTCTAGGACCCAGCGCACGACTTTGTCGGGCCGGTCTTCTGCGATAACCCGGACGATGATCCAGCCGAGCTCCTCCAGTTGCTTCAGCCTGCGCATATCCCGCACATACTGGCGCCGGTTTGTTCGGTGTTGGTCACCGTCATATTCGACGGCGACCTTGAACCGCTCCCAACCCATGTCCAGCACGGCAACGCTGCGCCAATTGGCGACCACTGGGATCTGCGTCTGTGGAATAGGCAGACCGGCGTCCACGAGCAACATACGCAGCCATGTCTCCTTCGGAGATGCGGAACCTGCATCGACACGGGGCAGCACCAGCCTGAGCTGCCGTACGCCACGCGCGCCCGGGTATCGCTCGGCCAGTAGCAACACGGCATCCGTGGAGAACGGAGTGGCTCGCATTAGCGCATCGAGCCGCGCCACCGCCTCGCCGATTTCTCGTTCTCTAGCCAAGTCGAAGGCTGTCCGGGCCGGCGTGGTGGTCGGAAGACCCGCAACCCGGGTCAGCTCGTCAGGTTCGACCCGCTGGTTGCGAGTGAGCACACCCGCCGGCGGACGTGGATTGCGCCAGACCAATTCGACGGGCTCGTCATCGTCAATCCAGTCCGAGCCATGCAGCGCCGCAGCCGCGAGCCCGGCGAGAACCCCGCGGCGGCCCGACCACAACCATGCTGCTTCTGAGCGGTTTCGCAGCGTCAGTTGGGCCTCGCGTGGCAAGTAGATGTTCGGGTAGATCGCCTGGAATCCTGCCCGCAGCTGATACCTGCTGAGTTTTCCCTGTTGAAGCGCCTCGCTGCCAATAATGATGTTGTCCATGCGGATTGGACGCTCACAGGAGGCTCGCCGGTTTCACCGAGAATCCCGCCGGTATCCATCGAGAGTGAAGCCAGGCACAGGCTTTTCGGCGTGTTGTGTGCGTGGTGTCAGTGTCGCGGTATCGGCCACCGCGAAGCCACAAAAGGTCACGTGAAGCGGAACCACCGCCGCGCGGCCAACGCCGCCAGCACACCCCACACCGCCAACACCGCCAGCCCGAACCAGTCCACCGACAAACTCATGGCCTGCGACAGGGCCTCGGTGAGCGCTCCTGACGGCGTCACTCGCGCCGCCCATCTGACCGCGGTCGGGACCATGTCCGTCTCGAGAGTCAGGGCGCCGAAGCCGGCGAAGACGAACCACAACAGGTTGGCCAGTGCCAAAACGACCTCGGCCCGCAACGTTCCGCCCAGCAGTAGACCCAGCGCCGCGAATCCCGCGGTGCCCAGCCCGATGACGCCCGCACCCAGGGTTAGCGCTGCCAGACCCGGTCGCCAGCCCAATGCAAAACCGATGGCGCCCAGAATGATTGACTGCAAAAAGACAGTGAAGATCACGGCGAGCGCCTTGCCGGTGATGATTCCCCAAACGGGCAACGGGGTCGCCCCGAGCCGCTTCAACGCCCCGTAACGACGGTCGAACCCGACCGCGATGGCCTGTCCGGTGAACGCGGTGGAGATGACCGCCAACGCCATGATCGCGGGAACGAACACCGCCGCGCGGTGCGGGCCGAACGAACCCAGCGGCAGCAGGGTGAGCCCGATCAGCAGCGTGATCGGGATGAACATCGTCAACAGCAATTGCTCGCCGTTGCGCAACAGCAGCTTCGCCTCCAAGCCGAACTGCGCGGCCAGCATCCGGGAAACGGCACTCGGTCGGGGGTCCGGGGTGAAGGTGCCGGCCGGGAATAGGTTGCTCTCCTCCACGGTCACTGCCGCAGCCTCCGCCCGGTCAGATCGAGGAAGACATCCTCGAGGCTGCGTTGCTCGACGCGCATATCGGTGGCCAGCACGTCGATCCGTGCACACCACGCCGTGATCGTCGCCAGTACCTGCGGGCCGATCTGGCCTTCGACCAGGTAGTCGCCCGGTGTCACCTCGGTGGCCTGGTAGTCCTCCGGCAGCGCCGAGATCAACAGAGACAGGTCAAGCCGCGGCGGTGCGCTGAACCTCAGCTGGTCTTTGGCGCCGCTGCGCATCAGCTCAGCGGGCGTGCCCGCAGCGACCATCGCCCCGTGATCGATGATCACCAACCGGTCCGCCAGTTCCTCGGCTTCCTTGAGCTGATGTGTGGTCAGCACCACCGTGACGCCGTCGCGACGCAACGCATCGATGAGCTCCCACACCAGCAACCGGGCATGTGCGTCCATGCCGGCGGTGGGTTCGTCGAGGAATACCAGCTCGGGACGGCCGACCAGAGCGCACGCCAGCGCAAGCCGCTGCTGCTGACCGCCGGAGAGCCGTCGATAGGTGGTGCGGGCCGCTTCGGTCAGGCCCAGGGTTTCCAGCAGCCACTGCGGGTCCAACGGGTCGGCGGCGTAGGACGCCACCAGATTGAGCATTTCGGCGGCGCGTGCGGCCGGGTAGCCGCCGCCGCCCTGCAGCATCACGCCGATGCGTGGGCGCAGGCGCGCGTTGTCGGCGACCGGGTCCAACCCGAGCACCTCGATAGTGCCGGTGTCGGGACGCGCAAAGCCCTCGCACATCTCGACTGTGGTCGTTTTTCCGGCGCCATTCGGGCCTAAGAGCGCGAACACCTCGGCGACATGCACGTCGAGATCGAGGCTGGACACGGCCTTCACGGACCCGTACTGCTTGCATACCCCGCGCAGCCGTACCGCGATGTCGCGGTCCTGGGGGATTGAGCTCACGTGGAATCAGCGTAGGCGTCGGGCGCCGCCTCGGGACGGGGAGTGGCCTCCGGGGTGGCCGAAGTCACGGGGTCCGCCTTAGTCTCCGGGTCGGGCTCCGGGGCGGGCTCTGGGTCGTGGGGGGAGGGGTCGTCCTCTTCCGGCAGCGGTCGCCACGGCAACTGGTGGTAGGTCATCGCGATCAGCACCACCACGATGAAAGTGCTGGCCAGTGTGGCATCGACGATCTGGAACAGCGCGAAGCGGTCGCCGTTGGCGGTGGGCCCGAAGATGCCCACGATGAGTGTCACGACGATCACCGCCATCCGGAATCCGGGGCGCGTTGCCCAGGCGGCCAGCGGGATGATCGCCCACAGCAAATACCAGGGCTGTACGACGGGGAACAGCAGCACCGTGAGGCCGAGCGCCACCCCGAGGCCGCCGATCGGGTGCAGTCGGCCCCGGAAGACGGCCAGCAACAACCAGCAGACCAGCACCATGATGATCAGGACGCCGATGCCACGGGTCAGTGACAACACAGCGGTGGTGTGATCGCCCAGGCCCAGCAGGATGCCTACCTGCCCGGTGCCCAGGGCCAGCAGCGTCGGCGGCGACATCCAGCTGCGCACCACGTTGGCGGTGCCCAGCGTGTAGATCCAGCCGAACCCGAGCCCACTGGCCCAGCCGACGAGCCCCATCACCGCCAGCGACAGCGCCGCCATTCCGGTGCCGCACAGCAGCAGCGTCTTCACCGTGCCGCCGCAGCGGTAGGCCAGGGCCCCGGTGACGAAACCCAGCGCCAGCAGCGACGGCAGCTTCACCTGCGACGACAGCACGATCAGAATCGAGCCCACCAGCAGCATGCCCAGTGGCTGCCAATCCGGCCCGATCCGCCAGGACTGGGGCATAAAGCGGTCCGAGCCCGTTGAGTCGATGCCGCGCAGTGCGAACTCGGCGCCGGTCAGCATGAGCCCGAGCATGAGTGCCTCGTTATGGATGCCGGCCACCAGATGCATGAACAGCAGCGGATTGGCCGCACCCAGCCACAACGCGCTGACCTCAGCCACACCGCAGCGCCGTGCCAGCCGCGGCGTCGCCCACACGATCAACGCCACACCGATCAGCACCACCAGTCGGTGGCACAGCACCGCGGCGACGATGTTCTCCCCGGTTACCGACGAGATGCCCCGTCCGATCCACAGGAACAGCGGGCCGTAAGGCGCCGGTGTCTCCCGCCACAGGCTGGGCACCGAAAGCGTGAAAACGTGGCCCAGGCCCAACCCGGACGCCGGCCCCACCCGGTAGGGGTCGAGTCCCTCCAGCGAAATCTGGCTCTGGGCGAGGTAGGAGTAGACGTCCTTGCTGTACATCGGCGGCGCGATCAGCAGTGGCAACGCCCATAACAGCAGGGTGCGGTCCAGTTCGCCGCGTGACATTCGCCGCTTGCCCTGCGCGAACCGCCCGAGCATCAACCAGGCCAGCGCCATCATGACCGCGCCGGTGGTGGTCATCGTCAACGACACCGTTTGGATGCGCGACGGCAGATTCAGCAACCGCACCCCGAATGTCGGGTCCTGTACCACCGGCCTGGCTCCATCGCCCAGCGCGCCGATGGCCATCAGTACGGTCCCGGTGGCGCCGAACAACCGCGTGCGCTTCAGCGCTGTGCGTTCGGTGGCGTTGAGTGGCTTCCCCACCGTCTGCTCGTCGCCGTGCAGGCTGGCGATCGACGAGCTCAGCGTATGGTGGCGGGCTGCCATCAGAGCAGCGTAAGCGCTGGCGACGACGCGGGCCGCGCGGCCCGCTGTGGGGGCACCTCCCGCTTGCGGGGGAGAGCGGCGCCATTGGAAGTAGCGACATGGTTAGCCGGTCTTGCTGTGACCAGCGCAACGCAGTTAGGTAGGGCACCCTTGCTGGACCGCCCGCCGGAATTGCGTCACACTGGTGTTGTGAAAATCCGATCCGAGCTGGATGCTGCTGTGCCTGCAGCCGCGGCTGCCGGATCCGATGGTCACACCCGACGCGCCATCGTGCGCCTGCTCCTGGAATCCGGATCCATTACCGCTGGTGAGGTCGGTGAGCGGCTGGGCCTCTCGGCGGCCGGTGTGCGGCGGCATCTGGACGCGCTGATCGACGCCGGTGACGCCGAATCCGTGTCCGCGGCGCCCTGGCAGCAGGTGGGACGCGGGCGGCCCGCCAAGCGCTACCGGTTGACGGCGGCCGGTCGCGCCAAGCTCGACCACGCTTACGACGATTTGGCTTCTGCCGCAGTCCAGCAACTACGTGAAGTCGGCGGCGACGACGCGGTGCGGACGTTCGCGCGCCGCCGCATCGATGCGATCCTCGCCGGCGTCGAACCGGCTGAGGGTCCCGGGGAGGCGTCCGTCGAGGCGGCTGCGGGACGGATCGCCAACGCACTGACCAAGGCCGGCTACGTCGCCACCACCACCCGGGTGGGCGGTCCCATCCACGGTGTGCAAATCTGCCAGCATCACTGCCCGGTTGCCCACGTCGCCGAGAAATTCCCGGAGTTGTGCGAAGCCGAGCAGCAGGCCATGTCCGAGGTGCTCGGCACGCACGTGCAGTTGTTGGCGACAATCGTCAACGGTGACTGTGCCTGCACCACCCACGTACCGCTTATGCCGGCGCCCAGCCCGCGCCCAGCCATCACGAGCACCGAAGGAGCGTCCTCATGACACTCACCCCCGAAGTCGCGAAGACCGCAGTGCCGCTGACCCAGGAGGAGGCAATCGACTCGTTCGGCCGGTATGGCTACGGCTGGTCCGACTCCGACGTCGCCGGTGCCAGCGCGCAGCGCGGGTTGTCCGAAGCGGTCGTGCGCGACATCTCGGCGAAGAAGAGCGAGCCGGAATGGATGCTCAACGTCCGGCTCAAGGCACTGCGCACCTTCGACAAGAAGCCGATGCCGAATTGGGGTTCCAACCTCGAGGGAATCCACTTCGACAACATCAAATATTTCGTGCGCTCCAGCGAGAAGCAGGCTGCGACTTGGGACGATCTGCCCGCGGACATCAAGAACACCTACGACAGGCTGGGTATCCCGGAAGCCGAAAAGCAGCGGCTGGTTTCCGGTGTAGCAGCCCAGTACGAGTCGGAGGTCGTTTACCACTCCATCCGTGAGGATCTGGAGAAGCTGGGCGTGATCTTCCTGGACACCGACACGGCACTGCGTGAGCACCCGGACGTCTTCAAGCAGTACTTCGGCACCGTCATCCCGGCCGGGGACAACAAGTTCTCCGCGCTCAACACGGCCGTATGGTCAGGCGGCAGCTTCATCTACGTGCCGCCGGGAGTGCACGTCGACATTCCGCTGCAGGCCTATTTCCGGATCAACACCGAAAACATGGGCCAGTTCGAGCGGACGCTGATCATCGTCGATGAGAACGCTTACGTTCACTACATTGAGGGTTGTACCGCGCCGATCTACAAGTCGGACTCGCTGCACTCCGCGGTGGTGGAGATCATCGTAAAGCCCGGTGGCCGTTGCCGTTACACGACGATCCAGAACTGGTCGAACAACGTCTACAATCTGGTTACCAAGCGCGCCCGCGCGGAAGCCGGTGCCACCATGGAGTGGGTCGACGGCAACATCGGATCCAAGGTGACCATGAAGTACCCGGCGGTCTGGATGACCGGCGAGCACGCCAAGGGTGAGGTGCTGTCGGTCGCGTTCGCCGGCGAGGACCAGCACCAGGACACCGGGGCGAAAATGCTGCACCTGGCGCCCAACACGTCGAGCAACATCGTGTCCAAGTCGGTGGCGCGCGGCGGCGGACGCACGTCCTACCGCGGCCTGGTGCAAGTGAACAAAGGGGCACATGGGTCTCGATCCAGCGTGAAATGTGATGCACTGCTGGTCGATACGATCAGCCGCAGCGACACCTACCCCTACGTCGACATCCGTGAGGACGACGTCACGATGGGCCACGAGGCCACCGTCTCGAAAGTCAGTGAGAACCAGTTGTTCTACCTGATGAGCCGCGGGATGACCGAGGACGAGGCGATGGCGATGGTGGTGCGCGGATTCGTGGAGCCGATCGCCAAGGAACTGCCGATGGAGTACGCGCTGGAGCTCAACCGGCTGATCGAGTTGCAGATGGAGGGCGCGGTCGGATGACCGCAGACAATCTGAAGGTAGCTGTCGAGGGATCTGCGTTAACCGGACTCAACAAGGGTGAGTTGTTCTCGTCCTTCGACGTCGACGCCTTCGAGGTACCGCATGGCCGTGACGAGATCTGGCGTTTTACGCCGCTGAGGCGGCTGCATGGCCTGCACGACGGGTCCGCCAGCGCCACCGGTAGCGCCACGATCACCGTGAGCGAGCACGACGGCATGCACACAGAGACGGTGCGCCGCGGCGACGAACGGTTGGGCCAGGGCGGCATTCCCGCTGACCGCGTTGCGGCGCAGGCATTTTCGTCGTTCAACTCGGCGACGCTGGTCACCGTTGGGCGTGACAAGCAGCTCGCGGCGCCGGTGAGCATCACCGTCACTGGTCCTGGACCTGGGGCGGTTGCCTACGGGCATTTGCAGATCCGGGTGGCCGAACTCGGCGAGGCCGTCGTCATCATCGACCATAAGGGCAGCGGAACCTACGCCGACAACGTCGAATTCGTGGTCGATGACGCCGCTCGGCTCACCGTCATCTGGATCGCCGACTGGGCCGACGACACCGTCCATGTCAGCGCGCACCACGCCCGGCTCGGCAAGGACGCGGTGTTGCGCCACGTCACCGTCACTCTGGGCGGCGAGGTGGTCCGGACAGCGACCAACCTGCGGTTCGCCGGACCCGGTGGCGACGCGGAACTGCTGGGCCTCTACTTCGCTGACGACGGCCAGCACCTGGAGTCGCGGCTGTTGGTCGACCACGCCAAGCCCGACTGCAAGTCGAACGTGCTGTACAAGGGTGCGCTGCAAGGAGATCCGAGCTCCGACCGGCCCGATGCCCACACGGTGTGGGTGGGCGACGTGCTGATCCGCGCGGAGGCCACCGGGACCGATACCTTCGAGATGAACCGCAACCTGGTGCTCACCGACGGTGCGCGTGCCGACTCGGTACCCAACTTGGAGATCGAGACCGGCGAGATCGTCGGCGCCGGACATGCCAGTGCCACCGGACGATTCGACGATGAGCAACTGTTCTACCTTCGCTCCCGCGGCATCTCCGAAGAGCAGGCTCGCCGGCTGGTGATCCGCGGCTTCTTCGGCGAGATCATCTCCAAGATCGCCGTGCCCGAGATACGGGAGCGTCTGACCGCAGCTATCGAACACGAACTGGAAATTACGGAATCGAGATCTACAGCCTCATGACGACTCTGGAAGTCAAAGACCTGCACGTCAGCGTCAACAACCCGAACGCCGTCGATGGGGAGCGCGAGATTCCCATCCTCAAAGGCGTTGACCTGACGGTGAAATCCGGTGAGACACATGCCCTGATGGGCCCCAACGGCTCGGGCAAGTCCACGCTGTCCTACGCCATCGCCGGCCACCCCAAATATCAGGTGACCTCGGGATCAATCACCCTTGACGGCGCTGACGTGTTGGCGATGAGTGTCGACGAGCGTGCGCGGGCCGGCCTGTTTCTGGCCATGCAGTACCCCGTCGAGGTGCCCGGTGTTTCGGTGTCGAACTTCCTGCGTTCGGCGGCCACGGCCATCCGCGGTGAGGCGCCTAAGCTGCGGCACTGGGTCAAAGAGTTCAAGGCGGCGATGGCCGCACTCGACATCGACCCGGCGTTCGCCGAGCGCAACGTCAACGAAGGTTTCTCCGGTGGCGAGAAGAAGCGCCACGAGATCCTGCAGCTCGAGCTGCTCAAGCCCAAGATCGCCATCCTCGACGAGACCGACTCAGGCCTGGACGTCGATGCGTTGCGCGTGGTGAGCGAGGGCGTGAACCGATACGCCGAAGCAGAGAATGGCGGCGTCCTGCTGATCACGCACTACACCCGCATCCTGCGCTACATCCATCCGGAATACGTGCACGTCTTCGTCGGCGGTCGAATTGCCCAGTCCGGTGGGTCGGAACTGGCCGACGAACTCGAGCAGAACGGTTACGAGCGCTTCACGCAAGCAGCGGCCACCGGAGCGTAATCATGACGAGTTCGGTCACCCCACTGGATCTCACGGCGATCCGCGCCGATTTCCCGATCCTCAAGCGCATCATGCGTAGCGGAAATCAACTGGCGTATCTGGATTCTGGTGCGACGTCGCAGCGCCCATTGCAGGTCCTCGACGCCGAACGCGAGTTTCTGGTGACCTCGAACGGCGGTGTGCATCGTGGAGCACATCAGCTGATGGAAGAGGCCACCGACGCTTACGAGCAGGGCCGTACCGACATCGCCGCGTTCGTCGGCGCCGACGCCGACGAGCTGGTGTTCACCAAGAACGCCACCGAATCGTTGAATCTGGTGTCATATGTGCTGGGCGACAACCGTTTCAACAATAACGTTGGCGTCGGTGACGTTATTGTCACCACCGAGCTGGAGCATCACGCCAATCTGATCCCGTGGCAGGAACTTGCCCGGCGCACCGGCGCCACGTTGCGGTGGTACGGGATCTCCGAAGACGGCCGCATCGACCTCGACTCGTTGCAACTCGACCAGAATGTCAAAGTGGTTGCGTTCAGCCATCATTCCAACGTCACGGGTGCCCTGGCTCCGGTGGGCGAACTGGTGTCCCGTGCCAAAGCGGTCGGCGCGCTGACGGTACTGGACGCCTGCCAGTCGGTGCCGCACCAACCCGTCGACCTCCATGAACTCGGAGTCGACTTCGCCGCATTCTCCGGGCATAAGATGCTGGGTCCCAACGGCATCGGCGTACTGTACGCACGTCGCGCGCTGCTAGCCGACATGCCGCCATTTCTTACCGGCGGGTCGATGATCGAAACCGTCACCATGGAGACCTCCACCTACGCGCCGGCCCCGCAGCGCTTCGAAGCCGGTACTCCGATGACCTCCCAGGTAGTCGGGTTGGCCGCCGCCGCAAGCTATTTGGGCGCGATCGGCATGAACGCCGTCGAGGCCCACGAGCGCGAGCTGGTGGCAAAGGCCATCGAGGGCCTCTCCGGTATCGAGGGCGTCCGCATCGTCGGGCCTAACACGATGGAGAACCGCGGGTCGCCCGTGTCGTTCATCGTGGACGGCGTGCACGCGCACGACGTCGGTCAGGTGCTCGACGACGAGGGGGTCGCGGTTCGCGTGGGTCACCACTGCGCGCTGCCGCTGCACCGCAGGTTTGGTCTGGCGGCCACCGCGCGGGCGTCGTTCGCGGTCTACAACACCGACGATGAGGTCGATCGCCTGGTAGCTGGGGTGCGACGAGCCATCGACTTCTTCGGGAGGTCCTGAAGTTGCGGATGGAGCAGATGTATCAGGACGTGATCCTGGACCATTACAAGCACCCGCACCACCGCGGGCTGCGGGAACCGTTCGGCGCCGAGGTGTTTCACGTCAACCCCGTCTGCGGCGACGAGGTCACACTGCGGGTCACGCTCTCCGATGACGGTGAGAGCGTCGCAGACATCTCCTATGACGGGCAGGGCTGTTCGATCAGTCAGGCATCGACATCCGTGCTGACCGACCAGATCATCGGGCAGCGCGTGCCGGAGGCACTCAAGACTATCGACGCGTTCACCGAGATGGTCGCCTCGCGCGGAACGGTGCAGGGCGACGAGGATGTTATCGGCGACGGAGTAGCGTTCGCAGGGGTGGCCAAGTATCCCGCGCGGGTGAAGTGTGCGTTACTCGGCTGGATGGCATTCAAAGATGCGCTGGCGCAGGCCCACGCGAGCTTCGAGGAGGTTGATCAATGAGCGAAACTACGGCGGCCGATCAAGAACTACTCGGCGAGCTCGAGGAGGCGATGCACGACGTCGTCGACCCGGAACTGGGCATCAACGTGGTCGATCTCGGGCTGGTCTACGGCTTGAACGTGGAAGAGGGCGACGAAGGCACGGTGGCCCTCATCGACATGACATTGACCTCGGCGGCTTGCCCGCTCACCGACGTCATCGAGGATCAGTCGCGGTCCGCCTTAGTCGGCACCGGTCTGGTCGACGAAATACGCATCAACTGGGTGTGGAATCCGCCGTGGGGCCCAGACAAGATCACCGACGACGGTCGCGAGCAACTGCGCGCACTCGGTTTCACCGTTTAAGAAGGCACGCCCAGCGCCAGTAAGGCGACGTCGTCTTCCACTCCGGGCCCGAGTTCGTCGAGCAAAGTCTGCAGTGCCGCCATGATTTGTGAGGCGGTCGACGGAGCGTTTGCCGTCGCGAAACGCAGCAGCGCACCCTCATCGTCGTAACGCTGCCGACGATGACCGGTCCGCGCCTCGGTCAGCCCGTCTGAATAGAGCAATAATGTGTCGCCGGCACCCAGTTCGAGGCGGACGGACACGAAATCGGGGTTCCTGATCATGCCGACCGCCTGGCCGCCGGCGGTGCTCACTTCGCTGGCATCACCGGACGACCGCAGCAGCAGTGCCGGCGGGTGCCCGCCGCTGGCCAGGTGGATCTCGACGCCTTCGGGCGTCGGACGCAACGTGCCGACGATGACGGTGGCAAACGCGGTCAGATCACCGGCGGGACGCTGGAACAACATGCTGTTCAGGGTGTGCAGCACCGCGACGGGCTCTTCGCTGATCACCGCGGCCGTGCGCAGCGTGTATCGCGTCAGCGAGGTCACTACCGCCGCCGAGGCACCCTTGCCGGCCACGTCTCCCAGGAAAAATCCCCAGGTGTCTTTCGACAGCGGGAACAGGTCGTAGAAGTCGCCGCCCACCTCGTCGGTGGCGGCGTGATAGTGCGCCGCGGCCTCCACCATTGGCGGCGGGAACAGCGACGGCGGCAGCAACGAGCGCTGCAGGGTTGCGGCCAGCAGTTGCGCGCGGGCGCGTTCGGCTTCGGCGCGGCGCCGTTCGTCGAGCAGTTCACGCTCATAGGAGCGGCGCCTGCGCGCATCGTGGATGGCCATCCGAATGATCTCCGGTGAGCCGCTGGCGCCTGCCTCGACGTTCGCGGTGATCAGCACCGGCAGCCGCGTCGAGTCTGACTTCATCAGATCCAATGCCATTTCCGCAACCGCACCGTTGACCTGCAGTAACGGGGCGAAGTGGGTCTCATAGTGGATACGGGCGCCAGCGCTGAACAGCTCGGTGAACCGCCGGCCTACCAACTCCTGAGTCGGTGACCCCAGCCACTCGGCCAGGGTGCGGTTGACCGCCGTGATGCGTCGGTCCGGCGCAGCGCACAGCAGTCCACAAGGTGCGTGGTCGAAGAACTCTTCGGGCTCCCGGCCCGTCACGGGGTGCCATTGACGAACGAAGCGATCTCGGCTGCGGTGGCTTCCGGTGCGCTGAGCTGGGGGCAGTGGCCGGTGGTGTCCAAAGTGACCAGCTTGCTGCCGGCGACGTAGCTGCCAACTCCGGCTGGGGCGATGACGTCCTCAGCGCACTCGAGGATCAGGGTAGGCGCCGAGACCTTCGACAAGTCCGCGCGGTTGTCGGACAGGAACGTCGTGCGCGCGAATACCTTGGCGCAGGCCGGGTCGGTCCGACAGAAAGTCTCGGCGAGCTCCTCGGACAGCTCGGGGCGCCCCGGGTTGCCCACGATGGTCGAGGCGATGGCCCGTGACCAGCCCAGGTAGTTGCTTTCCAGCGAGTCGAGCAGATCGTCGATGTCGGCCCGGGTGAATCCGCCCTGATAGTCGCCGTCGTCGATGTAACACGGCGACGGCGTCACCAGCACCAGCTTCGCGAAGGCGCCGGGCCGGGCGCCGGCGGCAAGCACTCCCATCATTGCGGCCACCGAATGGCCCACGAAGACCGCGTCCCGCAGCTCCAGTCCGTCGACGATGTCCAAGATGTCGCTGGCGTAGGCGTCGAGGCTGGCGTAGCGATCCGGATCCCACGCCGACGGATCCGCGCCGCCGGAGCCAACGTGATCGAACAGGACGATACGAAACCGTTCGCTCAACGGCGCGGTGACGCGGCGCCACATCTCCTGGTCGCAGCCGAAGCCGTGTGCAAGCATCACCGTGGGGGCGCCGTCGACTCCGAGGATGTGCACATTGTTCCGGACGCGGACATCCATCACGCCATCTTTACACGGAACCGCGCGGGACCCTTAGTGCCGGTGCGGGCCACCGCCTTCGGAGCACTTGCCGTTGGCGGCCGGTCGCAAGCTGATGGTCGTCGCCTGCAGGGAGCCGCCATTTTCGGATCCCTGTGCCGTAATGCACTTGCCTTGGGAGATCGCCTGCGACGTCGCCGCACCCTCTTTGGTGTATTTCGTCTTATTGGTGACTGTCACCGTCTGGGGTGCGCCGGCGGTGTTGACGGTGATGGTGTCGCCCGCTACGGAGGCCACTGTGCCTTGGATGGCCGGTCGCTTTCCGGGACCGGGGGTCGGTGTGCCGGATGGTGCCGGGGCGGGCTCGCCAACCTGCGGGCACTTGCCGTCGACCGCCGGGCTCACTCGCACCGATGCCGCGGTGACCGGCTGGTCGCCCTGTTTCCCGTCCTTGGATCGCACGCTGACGCAGCTGCCCGCGGTGACGTCGGTCAGCGCCGCCGGGGTCACCTCGGTGACTTTCGTTGATTCGCTGAAATCCACAGTGGCGGTGCCGTTTTGCTGAGTCACTTGAACCGCGTTGCCGGCGACCGACGCGATCAGACCTCGGACCTGCGTGTCGCCCTTGGGTGGTGTGGCCGGAGTCGTCGTGGGGGAGGCGACGGCGGTGCTCGGTGCCGGCGGCGACGATGAGCCCGGGCTGGACGTATTCGACGAGCCGCACGCCGCGACGGACAGCGCGGTGGCTCCGGCGATCACGAATATCGTAAAGCGAGTGGACATCAACGTTCCTCCACAATCGTCGGTGGTTCCGACGATCATGTGTACCCGCTGGAGCTGTGCGGATTCTGTGCGTCAGAAGGCATCTTCGGACATGCGCATAATGTCGTCGTCGATGTTGTCGAGGACGCTGCGTAGTCCGGCCAGCTTCGGCAGCATGTTCTTGGCGAAGAACGCCGAGACCGCCACCTTGCCTTGATAGAACGCCTTATCGCTCTCTGAGGGTTCGCCTGCCAGCGCCGCCTGGGCCACGTTCGCCTGTGCCAGCAGTCGCCAACCGATCAGCAGGTCTCCGACGGAGAGCAGGTAACGCACCGATCCCAGGCCCACCTTGTAGACGTCGTTGGGGTGTTCGGCGGCCGACATCAAATATCCCATGAGCGCGGTCGTCATGCCCGTAACGTCTTCCAGTGCGGCCTGCAGCAATTCGGCCTGGTCCTTCAAGGAATCGTCCGTGGTCTGGATGGTCTTGTTGATCTGAGTTGTCACGTGCTGCAACGCCTGGCCGTGGTCGCGAACCAGCTTGCGGAAGAAGAAGTCCAGCGCCTGGATGGCGGTGGTGCCTTCATAGAGCGAATCGATCTTGGCGTCGCGGACGTACTGCTCGATAGGATAGTCGACCAGGAAGCCCGAACCGCCCAGCGTCTGCAGCGACTCGGTCAAGATTTCGTACGCCCGTTCTGAGCCAACGCCTTTCACGATCGGCAGCAGCAAATCGTCGACGCGGTGCGCCATGTCGTGATCCGCGCCTGAAACATGTTGTGCGACAGCATCGCACTGGTGGGCGGCCGCGTAGAGATAGAGTGCCCGAAGCCCCTCGGCGTAGCCCTTCTGGGTCATCAGACTGCGACGCACATCGGGGTGGCGAATGATGGCGACCCGCGGCGCGGTCTTGTCCGTCATTTGCGTCAAGTCCGCGCCTTGTATCCGCTCCTTGGCATAGGCGAGTGCGTTGAGGTAGCCCGTGGACAGCGTGCCCGCGGCCTTGACGCCGATCGTCATGCGCGCGTTTTCGATGACGGTGAACATCTGCGCAATTCCGTTATGCACGCCGCCGACCAGGTAGCCGACGGCCGGCACATCGGTGGCGCCGAACGTCAACTCGCACGTAGGGGAGGACTTCAGGCCCATCTTGTGTTCCAGCCCAGTGACGTAAACCCCGTTGCGGGAGCCGAGTTCGAACGTGTCAGGGTCGAAAAGATAGTTGGGGACGTAGAACAGGCTCAAGCCCTTGGTACCCGGACCGGCACCCTCGGGCCGGGCCAGCACCAGGTGGAAGATGTTCTCGGCGGTATCGCCCACGTCGCCGCCGGAGATGAAACGCTTGACGCCCTCGATGTGCCAGGTCCCGTCGGGTTGCTCGAATGCTTTCGCACGTGCCGCACCTACATCGGAGCCCGCGTCGGGTTCGGTGAGCACCATGGTGGCCTGCCACCCGCGCTCTACCCCCGCCCCGGCCCACCCGCGTTGCTGGTCGTTTCCTTCGACGTAGAGCGAATTCGCCATGATCGGGCCCAGATTGAAGAAGCAGGCGGAGGGATTGGCGCTGAAGATCAACTCGTTGACGGCCCAGTTCAGCGGAGGCGGCGCGGCCATGCCGCCGATCTCTTCAGCCAGACCCAGACGCCACCACTCGGCATCTTTGATGGCCTGCACCGTTTTGACCAACTCGGGCGAGACGCTGATGGAGTGCGTGGCAGGGTCGAACACCGGGGGGTTGCGGTCGGCGGAGGCGAAGGATTCCGCGATTGGACCTTCGGCCAACCGAGTGGCTTCGGACAAGATCGTGCGGACCGTGTCGGCGTCGAGGTCGGCGTAACGCCCGGCGCCCAGAACGGCGCCTATATCGAGAACCTCGAACAAGTTGAACTCGAGATCGCGGACGTTAGCGATGTAGTGCCCCACTGCGCTTCCTCCCACTCAGGCTGATGGGTCCTCAGTGTGTCGGACGTGGGAAAACGTACGCAACCGTAACCTCGGGGCTGCGGGTGAATTGGTGCGACTTAAACAGCCCCGTTCGCGCCGTGCGCGCCGAACAGTAACCCGCCCCTGCCGCCGAGCCCGTCGGTGCCGCCAGCTCCGCCGTTGCCACCGTCGCCGCCCAGCGGCGGAATTCACCAGGTTCTTCACGTCCGAGACGATCGACCGGGGCTGGAATTTGTGGCCGCCGTTATCTGACATTTATCTGCGGTGCCGCCGCATGTCTTGTGGCATAGGCCAATTCAATGACATACCGAAGCGAAACCGAGACCTTTGACGATGCCTACCTCAATA
>JAVROG010000450.1:0-11014 GCA_032162865.1 Mycobacterium sp.
GACAGCCATCCGTTGCGCTTGCCGATCGGGCTGCGGGTGGCTTCGACGATTACCGGGTTACCCATGAAGTCAGGCTAGAACACGTTTCATTACTATGACAAGCGAGGACGCCGCGATGCCTTTTGTCTGCGGTGGAGGCATGTTTTACTGGCAACAGAGCATCACTAGGACAGCTAGTGTCCTGGGATCATGAGACCAAGCGGTCACTGCAGACTGTAGGTAAAGGAGAACTAGCGTGCCCAGCCCCAATCTTCCACCCGGGTTCGATTTCACCGACCCCGACATCTATGTCGAGCGGGTACCCGTCGAAGAGTTTGCCGAGGTGCGGGCCACCGCGCCGGTCTGGTGGACCGAGCAAGCACCCGGCACGGGCGGGGGCTTCCACGACGGCGGCTATTGGGCGATCACCAAACTCAGCGACGTCAAAGAGGTGTCTCGGCGCAGCGACGTTTTCTCCAGCTACGAAAACGGTGTGATTCCGCGGTTCAGCAACGACATGGAGCGCGTGGACATCGAAGTGCAGCGGTTCGTCATGCTGAACATGGACGCTCCGCACCACACCCGCCTGCGCAAAATCATCTCTCGCGGCTTCACCCCGCGCGCCGTCGGACGGCTACAGGACGAACTTCAGCAGCGCGCTCAGAAGATCGCCGAGACGGCAGCGGCCGCGGGTTCGGGTGACTTCGTCGAGCAGGTGTCCTGCGAGCTGCCGTTGCAGGCGATCGCCGGTTTGCTGGGTGTGCCGCAGGAGGACCGCGGCAAACTCTTCGAGTGGTCCAACGAGATGACCGGCACTGACGACCCCGAGTTCGCTCACGTCGACCCGAAGATGTCGTCGGCGGAGTTGATCATGTACGCGATGAAGATGGCCGAGGACCGAGCCAAGAATCCGGGCGAGGACATCGTCACCCAACTGATCGAAGCCGACATCGACGGGGAAAAGCTCTCCGACGACGAGTTCGGCTTCTTCGTGGTGATGCTGGCCGTGGCGGGCAACGAGACCACCCGCAACTCCATCACGCACGGGATGATCGCGTTCTCCGAGAACCCCGACCAGTGGGAGCTTTACAAGAAGGAGCGTCCGGACACGGCGGCCGACGAGATCGTCCGGTGGGCCACCCCCGTCACCACCTTCCAGCGCACCGCGCTGGAGGACTACGAACTGTCCGGCCAGCAGATCAAGAAGGGCGACCGGGTGCTGATGTTCTACCGGTCGGCCAACTTCGACGAAGAGGCCTTCGAGGAACCGTACAAATTCAACATCCTGCGTAGCCCCAACCCGCACGTCGGCTTCGGCGGCACCGGTGCGCACTACTGCATCGGCGCCAACCTGGCGCGCATGACGATCAACTTGATCTTCAACGCCATCGCCGACCACATGCCTGACCTCAAACCGATCTCGTCACCGGAGCGACTGCGTTCGGGCTGGCTGAACGGCATCAAGCACTGGCAGGTGGACTACACCGGTAAATGTCCAGTGGCGCATTGAGGGACGGACTGACGATGGACTTTGACCTCAGCGCCGAACAACAAGCGGTGGCCGATGTGGTCACATCGGTAATGGAACGGGACCTCACCTGGGCCGCTTTGGCCGACGGGGGCGTGACAGCGCTTGCGGTGCCCGAACGACTCGGTGGCGACGGTGTCGGGTTGGCCGAAGTCGGGACGGTGCTGACCGAGGTCGGGCGCCACGGCGCCATCACGGCGGCCTTGGCCACCTTGGGATTCGGCCTGGTGCCGTTGCTTGACCTGGCATCCGAGGAGCAGCAGGATCGTTTTCTGGCCGGCGTCGCAAAGGGTGGCGTGCTCTCCGCTGCACTCAACGAGCCCGGAAGGGCATTGCCGGATCGGCCCGCTACCAACTTCGCGGATGGCCGGTTGTCGGGCACCAAAGTCGGTGTCGGATATGCGGAGTCCGCGGACTGGTTACTCGTGACCGCCGACAGTGCTGTGGTCGTGGTGTCACCGAAGGCCGACGGTGTGCGGCTGGTCCGTACGCGGACGTCCAATGGCTCCGAGGAGTACACGGTGACGTTCGACGACGTCGCGGTGGCTGACTCCGATGTGCTGGTGGGAGCTTCGGCTGCGCGGGTAAACCAATTGGCGCTGGCCATGATTGGCGCCTACGCCGACGGACTGGTAGCTGGGGCGCTGCGGCTGACCGCGGACTACGTCGCCAACCGAAAGCAGTTCGGCAAGCCGCTGTCGACGTTCCAGACGGTCGCGGCCCAGCTGGCGGAGGTTTACATCGCTTCGCGCACCATCAATCTGGCGGCCAAGGCCGTGATCTGGGAGCTGAGCGAAGGCCGGGATGCCGATTCGGACCTCGACGTGCTCGGGTACTGGCTGGCTTCGCAGGCCCCGCCGGTGATGCAGATCTGCCACCACCTGCACGGTGGCATGGGCATGGACATCACCTATCCGATGCATCGCTACTACTCCACGATCAAGGACCTGACCCGACTGTTGGGCGGCCCTGCACATCGCCTCGAATTGGTAGGAGCCTAATGTTCATCGACCTGACTCCCGAGCAGCGTCACCTGCAAGCGGAACTGCGGGAATACTTTACGAACCTCATTTCGTCCGACGAGGCGAAGGCGATGGAGTCCGATCGGCACAACGAGGCCTACCGAGCGGTCATCCGCCGGATGGGGCAGGACGGCAAGCTCGGAGTCGGATGGCCGAAAGAGTTCGGCGGTTTGGGCTTTGGGCCGATCGAGCAATCGATCTTCGTCAACGAGGCACACCGCGCCGATGTGCCTCTGCCGGCCGTGACGCTGCAAACGGTCGGTCCGGTGTTGCAGCAGTTCGGCAGCGAACTGCAGAAGAAGAAGTTCCTGCCGTCGATCCTGGCCGGTGAGTTGCACTTTGCGATCGGTTACACCGAACCCGACGCGGGCACCGACCTGGCGTCGCTGCGGACCACAGCCGTGCGCACGGGCGACAAGGCCACCGGGCACTACACAGTCAACGGCCAGAAGATCTTCACCACCGGCGCCCACGACGCCGACTACATTTGGCTGGCCTGCCGCACCGACCCGGAAGCCGTTAAGCACAAAGGCATTTCGATTCTGATCGTCGACACCAAGGATCCCGGCTACTCCTGGACGCCGATCATCCTGTCCGACGGGGCACACCACACCAATGCCACGTATTTCAATGACGTGCGGGTGCCGGTCGACATGCTCGTTGGTGAGGAGAACGGCGGGTGGCGGCTGATCACAACGCAACTCAACAACGAGCGGGTGATGCTCGGCCCGGCGGGGCGCACCGCCGGCATCTACGATCGTGTACACGATTGGGCGTCCAAGCCCGGAGGCGACGGCGTCACCCCGATCGATCACGACGACGTCAAGCGCGCGCTCGGTGAGATCTATTCGATGTGGCGGATCAACGAGTTGCTGAACTGGCAGGTCGCCGCCGCCGGCGAGGAAATCAATGTGGCCGATGCCGCGTCCACGAAAGTCTTTGGCACCGAGCGTATTCAGTACATTGGACGACTGGCCGAGGAGGTCGTCGGCAAGTATGGGAACCCGGCCGAGCCGGAGACGGCAGAGCTGCTGGAATGGCTGGACTCGCAGACGAAGCGCAACCTGGTCATCACATTCGGCGGAGGGGTCAACGAAGTCATGCGAGAGATGATCGCGGCGGCTGGCCTCAAGGTGCCGCGGGTGCCTCGATGAGTGATATCCACGAAGCCATCGCCGAGATCACGGCAGCCGGTGGTGGCAAGCCGCGCGTCGGTCGGGATCCGGTGAACCAGCCGACAATCAACAACTGGGTGGAGGCCCTCGGCGATCGCAACCCAATCTACGTGGACGAGGCTGCCGCCCGCGCGGCCGGGCACCCGGGGCTGGTCGCTCCGCCGGCAATGATTCAGGTGTGGACGATGTTTGGCCTCGGCGGTGACCGCCCCAAGGACGATCCCATAGGCCCGATGATGGAGCTGTTCGACACCAACGGTTACGTCGGCGTGGTCGCCACCAACTGCGAACAGACCTACCACCGCTATCTGCGGCCGGGTGAGGAAGTCAGCATCAGCTCCGAGATGCGCGACGTGGTGGGGCCCAAGAAGACCGCACTCGGCGAAGGCTTTTTCATCAACCAGCACATCATCTGGCGCGTGGGCGACGAAGACGTAGCCGAGATGAATTGGCGCATACTGAAATTCAAGCCTGCGGAATCTTCTGGTGCGGCGGTGCCCGAGGACCTGGATGCCGACGCCATGATGCGTCCCGCGTCGTCACGCGACACCGCCTTCTTCTGGGAAGGTGTGCAGGCCCATGAGTTGCGGATACAGAAGCTTCCAGACGGTGGCCTGCAACACCCGCCGGTGCCGGCGCTAGGTCAGGATCCCGCTGAGCCGATCGACTACGTGGTGTCCAGCGGTCGCGGCACAGTGTTCAGCTTCGTGGTGCATCACGCGCCGAAAGTGCCAGGCCGCACACTGCCTTTCGTGATCGCGTTGGTGGAGTTGGAGGAGGGCGTGCGGATGCTCGGTGAGCTGCGCGGCGCGGAACCCGATGATGTGCAGATCGGAATGCCGGTGCGGGCAACGTATATCGACTTCCCGGCCGGGGATAGCGGCCCGGAGTGGACTCTCTACGCATGGGAGCCGGAGAAATGAGCGCGCCTGCCATCGAAGTGGGACTGCAGCTGCCTGAACTCAAGCTGCATGGAGACCCGACATTCATTATTTCAACGGCCCTGGCGACCAGGGACTTTCAGGATGTGCATCACGACCGGGACAAGGCGATTGCGAAGGGGTCCAAGGACATCTTCGTGAACATCCTCACCGACACCGGGTTGGTGCAGCGGTACATCACCGACTGGGCTGGGCCGTCGGCGCTGATCAAGTCGATCGGGCTGCGGCTCGGCGTGCCGTGGTACGCCTACGATACGGTGACCTTCTCTGGTGAGATCACGGCGGTGGAGGACGGCCTGATCACGGTGAAGGTGTTGGGCGCCAACAGCCTTGGCAATCATGTGATTGCGACCGTGACACTGACGATTGGGGACGCCTAGATGGCAGCCGGATTGCTGAGTGGCCGAGCCGCCATCGTCGGCATTGGTGCCACCGACTTTTCGAAGAACTCCGGGCGCAGTGAGCTGCGACTGGCTGCCGAGGCCGTGCGCGACGCCCTCGACGATGCCGGGCTTTCGCCGGCCGACGTCGACGGGTTGACGACGTTCACGATGGACACCAACACCGAGATCGCCGTGGCGCGCGCCGCCGGCATCGGCGATCTGAAGTTCTTCTCCAAGATCCATTACGGCGGGGGCGCGGCGTGCGCGACCGTGCAGCAGGCCGCGATAGCCGTCGCCACCGGAGTTGCCGATGTGGTGGTGGCGTACCGGGCCTTCAACGAGCGGTCCGGGATGCGGTTCGGCCAGGTGCAGACTCGGCTGACCGAGAACGCCGATTCGACTGGCGTGGACAACTCGTTCTCCTACCCGCATGGCCTGTCGACGCCGGCCGCGCAAGTGGCGATGATCGCCCGTCGGTACATGCACTGGTCCGGTGCGACAAGCCGGGACTTTGGCGCCGTGTCGGTGGCCGACCGCAAGCACGCCGCCAAGAACCCGAAGGCATACTTCTACGAAAAGCCGATATCGATTGAGGACCACCAGAATTCGCGGTGGATCGCCGAACCGCTGCGGCTGCTGGACTGCTGCCAGGAGACTGACGGCGCGGTGGCGATCGTGGTGACGTCGGTGGAGCGGGCACGCGACCTCAAGCACCGGCCGGCCGTCATCGAGGCCGCGGCACAGGGATCGAGCCCCGATCAGTACACGATGGTCAGCTACTACCGGCCCGAGCTCGGACTGCCCGAGATGGGTTTGGTGGGACAGCAGATGTGGGCGCAGTCCGGTTTGCAGCCCTCTGACATTCAGACCGCGGTGTTGTACGACCACTTCACGCCTTTCACACTGATCCAGTTGGAGGAGTTGGGATTCTGCGGTCGCGGTGAAGCCAAGGATTTCGTTGCCGGCGGTGCGATCGAAGTGGGCGGGCGGCTACCGATCAACACCCACGGCGGCCAACTCGGCGAGGCCTACATTCACGGGATGAACGGGATCGCCGAGGGTGTTCGCCAGTTGCGCGGCACCTCGGTGAACCCGGTGCCAGACGTCGAGCACGTGTTGGTCACCGCGGGCACGGGTGTGCCGACGTCGGGGTTGATTCTGGGCTGAGCTTCGGCGCGAGCGTGAGCCTAGTTTCGCGTTCGTGGTCGAGCGTAAAGCTGGCCTCACGTTGGGCGGCTTGTGTATAGACGAAGTGACGTTAGCGTCTTCGGCTGCAAGTCTGCGGTGCATGGCGGAGCCATTCGTCGGCAGTGAGGCCTTGGCTGCTGGAACACTGACCAAGAGTCAGCTGTGCACTCGTTACCGACGGTTGTTTCGAGACGTCTACGTCCACCGGGACATCGAAGTCACGGCCACCCTACGTGCCAAGGCGGGCTGGTTGTGGGCTGGACGGCGCGGCGTGATCGCCGGGTTCTCTGCGGCGGCGATGCACGGTAGTGGCTGGGTCGACGACTCTAGAGCTGTGGAGTTGATCCACGACAACCGCCACCGGATGCCGGGAATCCAGACACGCGTGATCGGATCGAGAACGACGAGATCGATACTGCTGCGGGCATTGCAGTCACCTCGCCCGCCAGGACTGCGCTCGACCTGGGCTGCTGGTACCCAACGATGACCGCGGTTGCCGCTATCGACGCGCTGGCTCGCGCGGTCGATGTCAAAGCAGGCGACGTCGAACTGCTGATCGGGCGGTATTCCGGACGCCGAGGGATAGTGCGAGCGCGTCAGGCGGTCGATCTGTTCGACGCGGGCGCGCAATCGCCGAAGGAATCTTGGTTGCGCGTTGTCTTGATCCAGGCGGGCTTGCCCCGACCAGAGACACAGATTCCGGTGCTCGACGACTTTGGTAACGCCATTGCATATCTCGATATGGGTTGGGAGGGGCTAAAAGTCGCAGTCGAGTACGACGGGCAGCAGCACCGCAACGACGGGCGGCAATTCGCGTGGGACATCAAGCGATCGGAGATGCTGCAACGGCGCGGCTGGATCGTGATACGAGTGCTCGCCGGCGACAAGCCTGCCGAGATCGTTCGCCGGGTTCGCGCCGCACTGGCGCAGCGAGCGTGAAGACAGCTTCACAGTCGACGCCGAACGTGAAGTTAGCTTCACGCTCGGCGCAGAAGGGGGGCCGCTAAGCCGGGACCAACTCGACGCCGCTGAGCACCACCGCGTTGTCGCGCGCGGGCGCGACGACGCCGGCCAGGAAGCGGCCGTCTTCCTTCCAGACGTTGACCTGCAACGTTTCGCCCGGGTACGCCACGCCCGCGAAGCGGGCGCCGTAGGCGGCTACCGCTGTCGCGTCCCCGTCCAACAGCGCATCGGTGATGGCTTTACATGCCATGCCGTAGGTGCAGAGGCCGTGCAGAATCGGCTGGGGAAAGCCCGCGGCAGAAGCGAATTCGGGATCCGAATGCAGCGGGTTGCGGTCGCCGCACAGCCGGTAGAGCAGCGCCTGCTGCGGCAGCAGCGGCAGCGCAAGCTCCAGGTCGGGTGCCCGGTCCGGCGCGGCGTCCGAACCCGAGGGACCACGCTCGCCACCGAATCCGCCTTCGCCGCGGGCGAAGATGGACCGCTTCTGCGTCCACAGCAAGGTGCCGTCGGGTGCGGTGACCGTCGTCTCGCTCCAGATCACCGCGGCCTTGCCTTTGTCCCAGATGTCGGTAAACCGGGTGACCGCCTTGGCCGAACCCGAAGGCGGAAGCGGCGCAGGTACTTCGACCCGCTCTGACGCGTGCAGTACCTTGGCCAACTCGATGTCGATGCCGGGGAACTGGACGGTCGGTGGTGTCGTCTGGTGGAAGGTCGCTGCCACATTGCCGAAGGTCGGCAATACCTGGGGGGTGTCGTCCAAGAGATACCGCAGCTCGCGGCGATCCATCGGATCCGCGCCTGCGCCCAGGCCCAGGTGGTAGAGCTGGATATCGCTACTGGTCCAGGAGAATTCGATCGGGTCGAGCTCCGCGGCCAGCGCGATGTCTACGTCGATAGGCATGTCAGCGTTCCCCCGCAATATGCAACGCGGCCAGATAACCGAATGTCATCGCCGGACCGATGGTGCCGCCGGGCCCGGGGTAGGTGTGTCCCATCACCGGTGCGCTGACATTGCCTGCGGCATAGAGGCCTTCGATGATGCTGCCGTCGTCTCGCAGTGCACGTCCAGTGACATCGGTGCGAATTCCGCCCTTGGTGCCGAGGTCACCGGGCACCATCTTGGCGGCGTAGTAAGGGGCATGGCTGAGCTCGCCGAGGTTCGGATTCGGCTTGTTCGTCGGGTCGCCGTAGTATTTGTCGTAGGCGCTCTCGCCACGATGGAAGTCCTCATCCACCCCGGAACGCGCAAACCCGTTGAAACGCGTCACGGTCTGCGTGAATTCGTCGACCGGCAGGCCGGCCTTGGCGGCCAACTCCTCCAGGGTGTCGGCCGAGATGATGACCCCGGACTCCATCCACTTACGCGGAATGCGTTGTCCGGCTTGCAGACCCGCGAAAAGGTAGCGGTCCCGGTACTGCTGGTCGAACACCAACCAGGCGGGGATGTTCTCACCCGGTCCCGGACCCTGGCCGTACTCACCGCCGTACATGTGATGGCCGGCCTCGACGTAGGGCATCGACTCGTTCATGAACCGCTTGCCCGACATGTTGACCATGATCGCGCCCGGTGAGTTGCGTTCCGATAGAGCGATCCACGGCGCGCCGACCAGGGGCACCGTCGGGATCCACCACGCGTCTTCCATCATATCCAGTGCAGCGCCAAGCTTTTCGCCAGCGACAATGCCGTCACCGGTGTTGGCCTTCGCGCCCACCGTCCAGTCGGTGGTGATGGGCGCGCGCTGGTACTTCACTCGCATCTGCTCGTTGTGCTCGAACCCACCGGAGGCGAGGATCACGCCGCGCCGTGCCCGGATCAACCGCGGCTCAGCAGATTCGGATGCAGCGGTGTCGCGGACATACACACCGCGCACCAGGCCGTCCTCAACGAGAAGGTCGGTGAGTGCGGTGTTGAGGACGACGGGAACCCCGGCCTGCTGCAGCCCGACTCGCAGCGGCGCGATGAGCGCTCGGCCCATACCTACGAGGTTCTTACCCGTCGATTTCGCCCACATGGTCCGCGCACCGACCTTCAAACTGCGCAGCACGCCACGGGGGTGTCGCTTCAGCATGTTCAGCCGCACGTAGTCCTGCTGCATGACGACCACATTCAGCGGCACCTTGCCATAGGCAGGTTCGAGGCCGGCCTCGTCGGGACCCAGCTTCCGGGCGTTGAACGGTTTCGGCTCGACCGACCGGCCGTTGGCACGCCCGCCCGGCGCCTCCGGGTAGTAGTCGGAGTAGCGCGGAACCCAGCACATCTTCAGTGGTGTGTGCTTCAGCACGAACGCCAGCATCTCGGGCCCGCGCTTGAGGTAGGTGTCGATGCGTTCCGGCTCGACGACGTCGCCGATGATGCCGTGCAGGTAGGTGCGGGCCGCCTCGGGGGTGTCTTTGACGCCGTCGCGTTCGAGGATCTCGTTATTGGGGATCCAGACGCCGCCACCGGAGCGGGCGGTCGAGCCGCCGAAGTGCGGAGCCTTCTCGATGACTACTGTCGAGAGACCGCGGTGCGCGGCGGTGAGGGCAGCCACCATGCCGGCGGCGCCGCTTCCGACCACGACGACGTCGTACTCCTGTGCTGTCATGTAGAACACGTTATAGAATTGCCAGGGTCGGGCGCTACTGACCCGGTCACACGTACTAGCTCCAGGCGAGGGGACTTCCGGGAAATGCTCAATGTTGCGATCCGCGACGAGCTGGCCGCGGACTTGGCGCAAGCCGAACGGAGCCGCGAGGGGATCGCTCAGCTGACGGCCGCCTACCCCGATATCGACGTGGTCGACGCCTATGAGATTCAGCTGATCAACATCCGCCAGCGGGTTGCCGAGGGTGCCCGGGTGGTGGGGCACAAGGTCGGACTGTCATCGAAGGTGATGCAGCAGATGATGGGTGTCAACGAGCCTGACTACGGGCACCTGCTCGACGACATGGAGGTGTTCGAGGACGTCGCAGTGCAGGCGGGAAAGTACCTGTTGCCGCGGGTGGAGGTTGAGGTCGGCTTCATCCTGTCCGGGGACCTGCCCGGCGCCGAGTGCACCGAAGAAGACGTGCTGGCTGCGACCGAGGCCCTGGTCCCGTCGATCGAGCTCATCGACACCAGGATCAAGGACTGGCAGATCAAGATCTGCGACACCATCGCCGACAACGCCTCGTCGGCGGGCTTTGTCCTGGGCGAGGCCCGGGTATCGCCGGCCGACGTCGACGTCAAAGCGATCGACGCGAAGCTGACCCGCAACGGAGAGTTGATCGCCGAGGGCCGCAGCGATGCGGTGTTGGGTAATCCGGTCACCGCGGTCGCGTGGCTGTCCCGCAAGGTGGAAAGCTTTGGGGTCCGGCTGAAAAAGGGTGACATCGTGTTACCCGGGTCGTGCACCGTTGCCGTCGATGCGCGGGCCGGTGACGAATTCGTCGCCACCTTCGCGGGACTTGGTGCCGTTGGTTTGTCATTTGAATAGGAGCGATCGCAAGCGCGGCGCCAGCCGGGCGCAGCGGGTCGCGATGATCAGGTCGGAGCGACCGCAAACGCGGCGTAGCGGTAAGGAGCGTCATGCCCTCAAAGGCGAGTGTTGCCATTGTCGGATCGGGAAATATCAGCACCGATCTGCTTTATAAGCTGCTGCGATCCGAGTGGCTGGAACCGCGTTGGATGGTGGGCATTGATCCCGAGAGTGAAGGCCTGGCGCGGGCCCGCAAGCTCGGATTGGAGACCACCCATGAAGGGGTGGACTGGTTGCTGGCGCAGTCCGAAAAGCCTGACCTGGTGTTCGAGGCGACCAGCGCCTACGTGCACCGGGACGCCGCACCCAAGTACGAGGCCGCCGGAATCCGTGCGATC
>JAVROG010000451.1:0-3818 GCA_032162865.1 Mycobacterium sp.
CCCGCATCTCCGACCCGCGGACCAGCGCTTCGTGGGCATCGCGTTCGGCCTGTGTGAACTCGTTCTGCGCCAAGGCTACTCGGGCCCGGGTGGTAAGCGCCTGCACGGTGAACCAGCCGAGCGCCGCATCGACGTCCGCATCGGCGTACCGGCGCGCCGTCGCTAGATCGCCACGGGCTAGCGAGACCTGGGCGGCTGGCTTGTTGATGGTAGTCGCGAGCCAGGGCCACCCTTTGAATCGCTGGTGGGCGGCGTCGCTGGCATCGGCGGCTTCATCCACTGCGCCGTCTGCGAGTGCGGCGACGGCCAACGCGGCGTATACCACGCCTTCCATATAGCCGCCGAGTTCGCCGGCGCCGTCTAGTGATTCGAGCCCGAAGACACGGCCCTCAGCCGCCCGTCCGGTGTTGGCCAGCACGTGACACAGGCCCGCTCGGGCATTCACCTGCCAGATCAGGGCGTGTGCCAGATCCGCTTCTATCATCAGTTCGCGGAACTGTTTCTCCGCATCGGCGAGGTCGCCGCGCACCAATTGTGCTCCGGTCATGCACCAGCGGCACGCGCGTGAGTAGCCCCGGTCTCCGATCTCGTCGGCTAGAGCGCGGCCCTCGTCTGCGGCCGCGATGCCGTCCTCTAGTTCGCCCGAACCGACCGTAGCCACGAGGGCCTGGAAGTACAGGATCTGGCTCAGGCGCCACCGGTCGCTCATCGTGCGAGCCAGGTCGGCCGCTTCCGACAGGTACGGCCGGGCCTGGGTTGCGTCCCAGGCAGTGACGCGACCGAGCGCAGCCAGGGTGCGTGCCAATAGAGCAGGATCGTCGAGTTCGCGCGCGATTGCCACCGCACGGCGTGCCCCGGCCGCGCTTTCCACCGTGCGCATGTTGTCCAGGTACGCCTTGTCGGCCAATGCACGAGCCAGCGTCGACGGCGTTACGTCTGCTCCGAGGATCTCAACGTCGGCGAGACCGCAGTCCAGCCAGTCAGACCCTTCCGTGAGGCAGCCGCGTGTCAACCAAAGCGGCTGCAAAGATGTGGCGAGCCGCAAGGCGCCTTCGGTGTCGGAAGTCTCTCGACTCCACGCATATGCGGCACGCAAATTGTCGAGTTCGGCCTGCGCTTGATCGAGCAGCAGGTCGAGGCTCGTGTCGGTTGGCCGGTCCAATGCCGACGCGATCGTCGTGTAGAAGTCACGGTGCCGGTCCCGAATACTGACGGCCTCGGGGGAATCCCCGAGCTTCTCCTGCGCGTACTGACGGATCGTTTCCAGCAACCGGTAACGTGTTGGGCTCCCGGCTGTTTCAGCGATCACCAGTGATTTGTCGACGAGCAGAGCCAGGATGTCCAACGCCTGATGGCGGGCTAGGTCGCTGTCGCTGACGACCTGTTGGCAGGCGGGCAGATCAAATCCGCCTACGAAAACCGCCAGGCGGCGGAACAATATCCGCTCCGGGTCGGTCAACAGCGCGTGGGACCAGTCCACCGAGGCCTGCAACGTCTGCTGGCGGCGCACCGCGGTGCGCGATCCGCCAGTGAGTAACCGGAATCGATTCTGCAGGCCAGCCAGGATCTCGGACGGTGACAACGCGCGCACGCGCGCGGCCGCCAACTCGATTGCCAATGGCATGCCGTCGAGACGACGGCAGATTTCGGCTACTACCGCTGAATTACCGTCGCCGACAATGAAACCGGAACGAACTTGACCGGCGCGATCGCTGAACAGCCGGACGGCGTCGTCGGCGAGTGACAAGGACGGTACCCGCCACGTCACTTCGCCGGCCAGGCCGATCGGCTCGCGACTGGTAGCCAGTACGGTCAACCGCGGGCAGGCGCTCAACAACGTGGTGACTAGGGCTGCCGTGGCATCGAGCAGATGCTCGCAGTTGTCCAGGACTATTAGCACGTGCCGCGCACCGATAAACTGCAGCAGGCTGTTCTCCGCAGATCGGCCCTGCTGGTCGGGCAGGCCCAGCGCCCGTGCCGCGGTGACCGGTACCAGGTCGGGATCAGTGATCGGGGCCAGATCAATTGACCATGTCCCGTCGCTGTATCCACCCATGGCCGCGGTAGCGACCTCCACCGCTAGGCGGGTCTTACCCACGCCTCCGGCTCCGGTCAACGTCACTAATCGGTTCGCAGAGAGCAGGTTGCCTACTTCCAGCATCTCCGCATCGCGTCCCACGAAGCTGGTCAGCTGTGCGGGAAGATGTTGGGCGACAACTGCTTCGCGCATCCGAAGCGGCGGGAATTCATCGCACAGATCGGGATGACAGAGCTGGACGACCCGTTCCGGACGAGGCAGATCGCGCAGCGGATGGGTGCCCAGGTCGGTCAACCACGCGTCCTCGGGCAGCGAGTCCGCAATAAGATCGCTGGTGGTCCCCGACAGAACCGTCTGGCCGCCGTGCGCGAGTTCGCGGAGTCGCGCGGTCCGATTGATGGCGGGCCCGATGTAGTTGTGCTCGTCGCGCAACTGGACTTCGCCGGTATGGAGCCCGATGCGCAAGAGCAACGGCGCCAGCGGCGCCCGTTGCAGCGCCAGCGCGCACGCGACCGCTTTGGAGGCCCGGTCAAATGCCACGACGAAGCTGTCGCCTTCGCCTTGCTCCATCGGACGCACGCCCTCGTGCGCGTCCACCAACTGAGCCAGCGTTCGATCCAGGGTGGCGATAGCGGCGGTCATTTCGTCGGGCTTGGATTGCCACAACTGCGTCGATCCTTCGACGTCAGCCAGCAGCAACGTCACAGTCCCAGTGGGGAGACGCTCATTCATGCCGGCATCGCTCCAGTCCGAGGCGGCTAGTGGATCGAGTTCGCTCATGGTAGCCAGCATGCGGCGGCCCCAAAGTCATTACATCCGCGCTTGCGCGTACTTTTCTAGCGCTGCGCCGCCTTGACGAGGTTGGATCCGATGATCAGTTGCTGAATCTCGCTGGTGCCTTCGTACAACCTCAGCAAGCGAACATCCCGGTAGATCCGTTCGACCGGAACCCCACGCATGTAGCCGCTGCCACCATGGATCTGCACCGCGAGATCGGCGACCTTGCCTGCCATTTCGGTGCAGAACAGCTTTGCCGCCGAGGGTGCGATCCGCCGGTCGGCGTTGGCCACCCACTGCCGGGCGGTGTCGCGCACCAGGGCCCGGCCGGCCAGTACGCCGGTCTGCTGGTCGGCGAGCATCGCCTGCACCAACTGGAAGTTCCCGATCGGCTGGCCGCCCTGGGTTGCGGTCGCGGCGTAGGCCACCGATTCGTCAAGTGCGCGCTGCGCGGCGCCCACGGCGAGCGCGGCGATGTGTACCCGGCCGCGGGCCAACGAGGTCATGGCGGCCCGATAACCGATGTCTTCGCTGCCGCCGATCAGCGCGCTGTCATCGACGCGGACATCGGTGAAGCTGACATCGGCGGTCCAGGCGCCCTCCTGACCCATCTTGGCGTCCTTGGCACCCACCTCGACGCCCGCTGAGTCGGCGGGGACCAGGAAGACCGCGATGCCGGGACCCTGATCGTCGGCGGGCCGGGTGCGGGCGAAGACGACGAACAGATCGGCGACGGGTGCATTCGTGATGAAGCGTTTCTGTCCGGAAATCAGCCAATCATTCTGATCACGAACGGCTTTGGTCTTCAAACCGGCCGGATTGGATCCGGCGCCGGGTTCGGTCAGCGCAAAGGAGGCGACCACATCGCCGGATGCGATTCCCTCCAGCCAACGGGCCTTCTGGTGGTCGGTACCGAACCCGACGAGCACCTGTCCGGCAATGCCGTTGTTGGTGCCGAACATCGACCGCAGCGCCAACGAGGTGTAGCCCAACTCCATCGCCA
>JAVROG010000452.1:0-12657 GCA_032162865.1 Mycobacterium sp.
CCGTTAGTCGTTGTCCTGGGCCTAATCATGTTGTACGGCGGATTCACGACGCTCAATAGTGACAACGTCACGTGCGGCGGGAAAACGATGCGGAACGGCCAGACCTGCAGGGAAGTGCACCGGCGCAGCGGCCACACCACCAGGCGATCGTTCAACGAGCAGCGCGACGACCACCAATCGACGGGGTACATGCTGCTCGGGATCGGTTCCGTGCTGGTGATCGGTGGCGTGCTGTGGACTTTCGTTACGTACCGGCGGCGTCCCGCGGCACCGCAGAACTACCAGCCGCCGGGGGCTCCGCCCTACCCACCACCGGGCGGCCCGCCGCAGTATCCGCCCCCGGGCGGCCATCCGCCCTATCCGCCTCCGTAATGACCATGCTGCTACGGCTCTGACCACCGTCGCTTCAATCTCCTAACGAGGCCCATTGAGTGAGTTCATCGCGCTGTGCTGCATCCTGATGGGACTGTTCATGGTCTGGCTGGGATTCCAATCACTCACCCGCGAAACCCTGCGGTGTGGCTCGAGCACCATGAAAACCGGCGACAGCTGCAGGAACTCCCGCTGGGAGTGTCAAACCCTCATGATCCGTAAGCTTTTGACGTGACGCGCAGGCGTGCGCGGGTTCACTGCACCGCGTTGTGGTGGCGCTCGGGCAGGTACCCGGTCAGCGCAACAACGTTTCCGTGCATCTGCTCGTCAGGGTCGAGAACGGGTGCCGTCCTTAATTGGCCCCTCTGCTACTCCGATATCCACTGATCGAAGAAACCGTGCGTTACATAGCTCACTACTATTGTAAATACGGTACTTGGTACGATATAGGCCGACCCCCCGACAGAGAGTTCGAGGTTATCCATGGCCACCCCCGTAATCGTTGGCGCTGTTCGGACTGCGATCGGCCGGTCCTTCAAGGGCACACTGGTCAACACTCCGCCCGAGACGCTCATCACCGCGGTGCTGCCCGAGGTGGTGCGCCGCTCCGGTGTTGACCCGTCGGACATCGACGACATTATCTTCGCTGAATCACACTATGGCGGTGGCGATTTGGCGCGCTACGCGGCCACCGCCACGGGTCTGGACCACGTTCCGGGCCAGTCTGTGAACCGGCACTGCGCGGGCAGCCTGACCGCGATCGGCAACGCTGCTGCCCAGATCGGCTCGGGCATGGAGCGGGTGCTGATCGCCGGCGGAGTGCAGTCGCTGTCGATGACGCCGCTGACGAACTGGCGTATCCCGGGACCAGAGTTGAAGTTCGAGGAGCGGTGGATGCCGCCCACCCACGTTGAGACGCCGGACGCACCGGCCAAGGACATGTCGATCACCGTCGGCTGGAACACCGCGCAGTCCGTCGGCATCACCCGCGAGGAGATGGACGCCTGGGCGGCCCGTTCGCACCAGCGCGCAGTCGCGGCCCAGGACGCCGGCAGATTCGCCGACGAGATCCTGCCGCTGAAGATCACCCTGTTCGACGGGTCGGTGACCGAGTTCTCCGTCGACGAGCACCCTCGTCGCGACACCACCGTGGAGAAGCTGGCCGGACTGAAGGTGCTGCACCCCGAGATCGAGGGCTTCTCGATCACCGCCGGCAACAGCAGCGGCACCAACGATGCGGCCGCCGCGGTCGCGCTGGTCGATCGCGATTACGCGAGCGCCGAGAACCTCACTGTGATGGGCACGGTCCGAGCCTGGGCGGCGGCGGGTGTGGCACCCCGGGACTGTGGGCTGGGTGCGGTCAAAGTCATCGGGAAGGTGCTGCAGCGGGCCGGTCTCTCGGCCAGCGATGTGGCGCTGTGGGAGATCAACGAAGCGTTCGCGTCGGTGCCGATCGCCGCGTGCCGGGAGTACGGCATCGACGAGGAGAGGGTCAATTTCTCCGGCAGCGGCTGCAGCCTTGGCCACCCGATCGCGGCATCCGGGGCGCGGATGATCACCACGCTGGCGTACGAACTGGCCCGGCGCGGCGGCGGTATCGGCGTGGCGGCCATGTGCGCGGGCGGGGGCCAAGGCGGCGCGGTCGTCATCGAGGTCTGAGCGCATCAAGTTCGGCGCACTCAGTTCACACCGCCGCGTTTCACCACCCAGCGATGCCGGAGCGCGGTCACTTCCGCGGCGATTTCATACCGCATGGCAGGTAAGTTGCAGCGGTCAAAGTTGCACCGGCACATGCTTTTCTGCGCACGCATCAGCCACCGCGCTGAGCACATCCTCGCTGCGCAGTATCTGGAGCTCTTCGATCGTCACCGAACCCTTGGCACTGCGATGCTGGGCGGCCACCCGCGAATCCCGCAGCCGTTCAGCGCGCTCTACGACGTTGCGCGCGAATCGCCCGTTCTGCATGACGTCGATACCGTGCGCGCCGTCAGCTGCGCAGAACGCACCCAGCGTCGCGCAGGCCGACCGCATCGCTTCGGCGGCCGCCGGCTCGATGGTGGTGGCTCGCGGCTTGCCATAGCGGACCGCGATCTCCACCAATTCGTCGGGCGTGTACGACTCGAACCGCAGCTTGCGGTTGAACCGGCCCGCCAAACCTGGGTTCACAGTGAGAAATTCGTCGACTTCCCGCTCGTATCCCGCGCCGATGAAGCAGAAGTCGAACCGGTGCACCTCTAGCGCCACCAGCAACTGGTTCACCGCCTCCATCCCGATCATGTCGGGCCGCCCGTCCTGGTGCCGTTCCACCAGCGAGTAGAACTCGTCCATGAACAGGATTCGTCCGAGCGAGCGGTCAATCAGCTGATTGGTTTTCGGGCCTGAGGCCCCAATGTGCTCCCCGCAGAAATCCGCCCGCTTGACTTCGATGATCTCGGGGTGACGCACGATCCCCAGCCCCGCGTAGATCATGCCTAGCGCCGCGGCGGTGGTCGTCTTCCCGGTACCGGGCGCACCCACCAGTAACATGTGGTTGGTTTGATTGGCAAGCGGCAACCCGGCGGCCACCCGCAACGCCCGGACCTCGATCTGGTCCTCGAGTTCTGCTACCGCGCGCTTGATTTCAGCCAGCCCGACTTGGTTATCCAGCAGGGCACGCCCCTCCTGCAGAAGTTGGGTGCGCCGCTCTTCGCGTTCGGCGTCGGTGCGCTGCTGCGCGGACCGCTGGGTACTGACGTCCCATTTGTTCGTCCGGGTGGCGATGACTTCCTCGTCTGTGACCACCAGTTGCAGTGTCGGGTCGGCCAGGGCTCGCTTGGCTGACTCGATCAGTGCGCCGTTGATCGCCGCCTTGGACAACCAGACCTGGGCGTGGTGCTCGTCACCGAGCTGCCGATACGCCATGCCCCGTATATAGGCCAGATCGGCTGCGATCACCGGAAATTCGTTGGCGTCGACCGCGGTAGCCGCCACGTCGGCACGGTGACGCCGCGACTCGGTGGGATTCGCCTTGCCGGCGTGCACCTCGACCCGGTCGGTCCAATCCAGCGCGACCCGCGCTTGGCCCAGATGGGCCGCAGCATGCGCCGCCAAGGTGCAGGTTGCCGCCGTGACTGCCGACATGATGATGGCCTGCGGCGGCAAGATAGCTGCCGCAACCGATACCACGTCGGGCCATCGTTGCGTGACGAACAACAGGTGCGCTTCGATGTACTGCTTCCACTGGTGGTTTTCCCAGGTGTCCAGTAACGACGAATCCGCCAGCAGCGCGGCGGCATTCTCGTACTGTCCGGCATCCGCCAGCGCGCTGGCCAGAGCCAACCCGGCGTGTGAGGACTCGGTCACCGAAATAGACAGATAGGGGCCGGCTTTGATCGGCGCCGCCAAACGCGCGCCAAGTCGATTCGTCTCCCGGTGCAGCCGGGATCCGTACCGGTAGAGCTGCTGCACTGTCGTCAGTGCCTCGTCACCCGCGGCAATCCGCCCCAGCCAGGCATCGGCCATCGACGCGTCGATCTCGGTTGCCTCCCGGAACCGTGCACCGGCCGCCCCAGTATCGTTGTCCAACAGGGCCATCGCCTGATCGAACCGCTTACGCGCGGCGGCTGTCGTGGTGGTGCTGGTCATGGTGCCTTCAGCGATACAAGGCCGCCGCTTCGAAGACTGATCGGCTCGGACGACACGTAGCGGTTCTCGGCCCGGAACAACTCGAGCTCCACCGTGTGGATCTCGCCGCCCACCGCCACTTCTACTGTCGCCGGACCCGTCTGGGTAATCACCACATTCGCGGGCCCGTGACAGAGTGGATCCGGGTTATTCACCGAGACAACGGTATTCGGGCGGGGTGTGGGAGTAACGGTGCCATCCACGACGCTGACCGTCGTACCGGCGATCGGCTTGACCTGATCCGTCACGGCGATGTCAGGCATCCGAACACTGCCCCACCGCTGGATGTTTCGAGTATGAACTGTGACCCGCTCTCCAGTCCCGGCCAGTCGCACCACAATGCGCTTGGACACGGCATCGTCGGCAGCGATGTGGATGCGGCTGAACTCTGCGGGGTCGTCTAGCGGCAACATCATCCGATTCCCCGCGCTAGCCTTGCCCAGCAACACACCCGACGGCCCGACCGGAACGACCAGCGGACCGGCTAAGCGCCCTCGGCGGATGCCGCGCAGTGCGGGCAGCGGACCGCACAAATTGGCCGCGACGGCCAGGGCTTGCTCGCCGGGCAGTGTCTGCAGCATCATGCTCGGTGCTGCGGTCGGGGGTTGTGCACTCCGAATAGTCAGAGTTGCGCTTGCGGTACCGTCGGCGAAAAGGGTTACGTTCTGCGTGATCCCGTCGGTGCGGGTCGCCCACGCGTGCGCCAGATTCTCCGTGGTGATGTCCCCGGGCCGGTACCCATACGTAGTCAGCCACCCGCCGTCGCCGCGCACCGATTTCCAACGACGATTCAGCACGTCCAATGCCGAGCGACCCAGCCGGCGTTCCAACTCGACGATGTCAGTGGCGCTCGCCACTCTCGCACGTATCCCGTTCTGCCGCATAGTGGCTCCGATCCGCTGCGCCGCGGCCAGCGTTGCGGTACCAACCGAGCTACGCCACCGCAGCGCCTCGACGTTTTCCAGCGCCGCGATACGCACCACTAGCCAGGTTTCGCGTTGCCCCGCATAGGGCGGCGTGCCGATGAGCGTGTCGTAAACCCTTGCATAGTCGCCGCTGCTGCGACGCCGTGCTCCCGTGCTGACAACGCTCAGGGAATCGACTCTCAGCCCAAGGCTGTGCCTTAGAAATGGTTGTAGATCGGTTATGTCAAAAGCGTTTTCGGTGTGGGCCGACATCGAACCTGTGAGGAGGGTCGGTGCGTGTGCCACGCCGAGCAGTTGCACCGCGGCCACGCCGAATCCGTCCTGGAATCGGACTCCGCCGCCGGCGCGATCGTTGGCGACCGTACTCGGTAAGGTCCATTCAATCGGGTGTTTGCGCCGCCACCACAGCATCATCCACGACCATGCCGTCTGACGCCGCCACGGAATGACAACAGCGGCCACGCTGGCGACCAAGCCGATTGCCGCGCCGTCATATTCGGCGGCCGCCAACCCGGCTGTGGTAATGAGATAGATGCTGACGATGATCGTCAGCTTGGTCGCGGGCGTCATCGTCCCCGCCGCGCCCGTGCGACGACTGATGCCGCTGCCACTGCGGCTACGACGACTGCCGCAAATGCCAGCGCGACGGTGCGGGCCCGGTGATCCGGCGGTGGTGGCGGCGGGGCGGCCGTGATGATGCGACTGTGGGCTGCCGGTGGCAGTCGTTCGCCTGCGGGTACATCGAACGTCAACGCGGCCACCGGATCTACCACACCATAGCCGACTTGGTTGTCGACTCCGCGCGGCGGATTATGCGCCGTCTGCACAATCCGGTTGATGATCTGATGGGCGGACAACGCCGGATACTTGGCTCGCACCAGTGCGGCGACACCACTGACATAGGCCGCCGAAAAACTCGTGCCCCAGATTGGCATGTTCTTCTCGCCGGGACGGATCGGCGGATACGCGTTTACCGGCGCACCAGTCTGTGGCGACAAGCCCATAATGCCGACGCCCGGCGCGGCGGCGGCCACCCACGGCCCGGCGAGGCTCTTCGAGATCGCGGCGCCGGTATTGTCCACCGCCCCAATCGATAACACATAGTCGGAAAACCATGACGGCGATGACACGGTTTTCACTTGGTGCCAGTCGCGCGGATCGGATGGGTCCAGCGGGTCGAACAAAGGATTCTGGGCACAGCCGTCTTCGCTGTCGTTGCCTGCGGCCGCGACGATCACCGCGTCCTTGACGGTGGCGGCATACCAGACGGCAGCGCCGATGGCGGCTTGGTCCATCGGGTCGGCCACCGACACACACGAAGTGACGCTGATGTTGATCACTTTGGCGCCCATGTTGGCCGCGTGCACGATGGCGCTGGCAAGCGTCGCGATCGAACCGGCTTTCTTGCGCACCTCCATGTCACCGGGGCCGGGGTTGACTGGTTCATAGGCGCGCGACGATTGGCGGATGGACATCAGCACCGCATGCGGAGCGACGCCCATCACCCCGTCCGGTGCGCCCGCCTGCGGCGCAGGCACCTCCGGCACATCGGTCGTTCCGGATCCGGGATCCCCTGGCGCGTTGGATGGTTCGTCAAGGGGTGGGGGTGGCGGCGCTGGCTTGGTCTCGGTGACCGTGACCGGAGTGGGCGGTGGCCGCGGCACCGGCGGAGGAGGCGGCCCACCGGGTGGTGGTGGTGCGGCGTCGACGGGGGGCGGTCCGGCAGGCGGCGGAAATGCCGGGGTACTGGGCATCGGGGCCGGCATTGGAATGCCCTGCGGCGCAGCGCCGATCACGGACGCCACGATGGTTCCGTGCGCGTCGCAGTCCATGAGCCCATCGCCGCTCATGATGTAGTCGCCGCCGGCGACCACCCGCAACCGCGGGTTGGGATTGATACCGGTGTCGATGACTGCCACCGGCACGCCGTTACCGGTCGAGTACTGCCAGGCCTTGCTGACATTGAGCATCGTGAAGCCAGGCGCGGTGAGCGAAACGTTGGGGTCTGCCACAGTGATAGTGCGGGCGCACATGTTGCTTTGCCGCATCGGTTGATCTGGTCCCGGCTTTGCGTCCGCCGGAACCCGCCCAGGGTCGATGGTGGGTAGCGGGACTGCCTGCGCCCCAAAAAGGCTCGCCGATAGGGCGGTAAGCATACTGACCATTGCCAGCGCACCGATGCGCCCGGCTACAGCAACTGCCCGCCTCATCGCATGCGCACCCAAGTGAACAACCCGCCGATCCAGGCAGCCAGCGGCAGGGCGGCGATGATCGCCGCGATCTCCAGCCACTCCGCAGCCATCCGGACCAGTGGGGTGAACCTCGTGATCGGAACGAGCAACGCCGCCACCAGTCCAGCCCCCGCGAATCCGGCCAGCAGTGTCGATGCGCCGAGCAACGCCTGTTCCGACGAAACCGGCTGTAGTAGGACATATTTGATTGCACCGACGCAGGCGGCGGCCGCAGCCCCGCACACCAGCGCAACGGCCTGGCGCTTGTCGGCGAAGGCTCGGCCCCGGCTGATGAAGATCGCCGCGAACAGACCGACCAGTACTGCGGCCGCGGTGCTGCGGTCGCGCCCCGGCATCAATGTCGACCAGACCGCGGCCGGTAACGCCATCGCGGCCCCAACACAGATTCCGGTCAACACGCTATTGGCGCGTACCGCAGCCGCGGCGATCTGGGTGCCGCGGGGGGTGGTGTCGGTATTGGCGTCTTCCTCGACATTCTCCGACCCCTCACTGACCGGAGCCACCGCGTCGGGCGGCAGGCCGTCGCGACGCCGGAAGAGGTCGCGCCCGGTGATCGAGCCGAAGTACGGCGGCCGGATCCGCGCGACCCACAACGCGATCGTCGGGGCCAGGGTCAGCACCAGCAAAATCATTACCAGCGCACACATTCCGGCCCACTGGGCCGGGACCGGCCACCACATTCGTGCCGCTGCAACGGTTCCGCCGAGTCCGCACAGTGTCACGATTGTCGCCGCGACACCGATGTGCCGCCGCGTTGCCGCGGCGATTGCGCAGGTTAACACCGCGGCCGCCAGGGCGGCGATGAAGAGGTGCGCCGCCCCCGGGCGACCGGGGACAGCCGCACCCAGGCCCACCGCGAGCAGGGGCACGGCCAGCCAACCGAGTCCGTCGAGCATGTCAATGCGATGCGGCCACCAATGCCAAACCAACGCGGCGCCCGAAGCGACCAGCAGGCCGTTACCAGCGGCGATAACGCTGGGCATCAATGCGTCGGTGTAGATACGTTGTCGCATTGCCAATCCCAGGCTTGTCACCCCGACCATCGCGACGATCGCCAGCGCGGTGTGTGCGGCCGTCTGTACCGTGACTGGCTCGAACAGCTTCTTGCCTACCCGAGCCAGGCCGGTGGACAGCGACTCGTACTGCGGTTCGAAGGAGTCGCCGCCGACCGCGGGTACCAGAGCCAACGTGGCACCGTCTTCCACCCCGAGTTCGTCGAGGGTCTTGGCGATATCAAGGCGCACACCATTGGCCTTGTGCAGTTCATATCCGACGCCGGATTTCAGCCCGCTGAGGCCGCGGCGTTTGAGCTCGTCGTTGAGGAGTTCGACGACATTGTCGATGAAGACCTCGATCGGCACCGATGCCGGATACACCTGCGAGAGCAGGTGTTCACCGCAGACGACGGCCACCGCACAACGAGCGGGAAACGAGACCTTCGCCATTAGCGGGGCCTGTCGGCATCCGGAATGTACTTGTCGGCCAGTGCCGCGGTGATCTCGAATATCCGCAGTCGGGTGTTCTTTTTCAATTCGTGGCGGGTATCAATTATCCCGCCCTTGGCGAGGTACGGGTCGTATGGCATGAATTCGACCGTCGCCCCCGACTGGCGGAACCGTTCGGTGAGGTAGGTGCGGGCATCCGCGTCGTATTTGTCGCGGCTGTCGTTGAGCACAACCGTGCTACGGGAAACCAATTCGTGATAGCCCATCGACCGCAGCAGATCGATCGATCGCGTCACCGGCAGCGACGTGTCGGCCGTCAGACCGGAGACGAAGACGAGCGCGTCGCACGCGTCGAGCACGGCCTTCATTACCGGGTGCTCGAGGTCGTCGGAGGTGTCGACCACGATGACGGTGTGGGTGCGGCGTAAGCGGGACAACACTCCGGTGAACATCATCGGAACCAACGGCCGCGGTTGGTCCGAGGCCCGGTTGCCGGCCAACACGTCGAGGCCGATGCGGTTCTGTCCCAGGTGTTCTCGGATATCCGCGTAGCCCTGAACGTCGGTGTCGTTCAGGACGGCCGAGTAGTCGCCCGGTGGCGTCTCGTCGATTCGACCGGCCAGGGTTCCGAATCCGGGTGCGGCGTCTACGGCGACGACGTTTTCGGGCCGGCACTCGCGAAACACCCCGCCGATGCATGCGGTCATCGTGGTCTTGCCGACGCCACCCTTGCCCGAAATCACCCCGATCACATACTGCTTTCGGATGTGACGCCGGATCCGCTCCTGCAGTTCTCGGTAATGCCTTTCGGCTGGTGATTCGCCGAGGTTCACCGCCTGGAAAGACAGGGTGTACAGGAACTTTCGCCAGCCGGTGCCGGGTGGAACCTTGCGCGGCGCCACCATGTCGGAAAGGCGTAGGGTCCCCGAAACGGATTCCTGATATTGATGGCGCGCAGCGGGTGCCTCCCGCTGAGTTGTCACTACTTGTTCCACCACTTGCGTAATACCTCTCGACTACACAACTTTTCGGTACGAGTGCCAGTCCTGATGGGCGGGCAGGCGCCGGACCATCTGGCTGATGGCGGCGGTGATGTTGCTCGTCGCGCCTGGGGCGATGATCATCCACGTCTTGCCGGCGGACCGAACGTCCTCGGCGACCAGCCGGCCTTCGGGAGTGTCGATGATCGTCACCGCGCTGTCTTCGATGTGTGTCCGCTGCGATCGCGCACCGGCGACCCCCGACTGCAGTGCGACGATCGAGGCCTGAGCGGATCGGTTGAGATCTGCGGCCAGCGTCAGCATTCGCAGTTGATCCGCCTCGAGGCCCTGGCCGGCCAGGAATGTCTGCGGCCCTTGCTGATTGGCCGCCGCCGCACGCATGGCATCGGAATCCAGAGTCACTGGCCGCAATGGGGCTGGCGTGTTGTGACCGCACAACCTCTCGATCTCCGCACAAAGCACCGAGTCGGCAGACCCCTCGGCGCTGGCCGTGCCAAGCCCGCTGATCCGGATCAGCTCCGCGGAGCGTTCCATAACGACCCACCACTGCGCGAACCTGGCGAGCAGTACCCGCGCCGGATCGGGACCGCTCGGCATGCGGATCTGGATGAACAACGCAATGTCGCGGCGAGACAGAACGGTCAACCACTCCACCACGGTGGCGTCCACTGCACCCGATTCGTCGATCACCCCGACGTCACGCAGCTCGGCTGCGACCGGGTGTCCCAGCGCCAGCCGCTTGGGTTCCACGCTGGGCAAGTGGGGTCGTAACCCCAACTCAGGTGCGACGGTCTCGATGCCCGTGAGTACTTGCAGGGCCCATAGCCCGTCGACGGTGGTGGTTAACACGGAGTTCCTTCGATGCCAGGGGCGCACACCCACGCATTCGCCACGCATGCGCCCCGCCGGCCCGCTGAGAGTGTCTAACAAATGCCTAGGTGAAGAGGTTGCCCAGCTGGGCGTCGGTCGCCTGGGCCATTTCATCGACGTTGTGCACCGTGTGGCCGTGGCGGCTGACCGTCTGAATCAGGTCTTCGAGACCGTGCAGCATTTGCTGTTGGGCGTCGAAGAACGCTGTGGCGCCGTGGCCCTGAAAGAAGTCGCCGAGCGCCTGGGTCATGTGGAGGACATCGGCGTGGATTTCCATCAGCTGCGCAGCCTGCGCCCCGACCTCGCTGGCGAAGCCGATGACGGCGCCGTGGTTGTAGACGATGTGATCTGCCATGAGAGTTCGTTCCTTAATGGAGTAGGTCAGTGGGATGGGGGATGGACCGTGACTCGAACTACACCGGCTGGGTCCCCCCGCCGAACACACCGTTGAGGTTGTGGGCTGCGTCAGCTTCGTGGTTCTCCATCAGAACCGCCGCCTGACCGAGGCCGTGAGCCAGCCGGTGACCGCCCGTCATGATCTGCTGCAGATCGTGGTGGATATGGCCCGCGGTGGTCAGAGACGTCGAACCGGCGTCGCCTGCCCACCCGGTGGCACTGATGATGTTTTCGTGGCCGCCCACGTACTGATTGGCGATTACGGCCGCATCCTGCAGCCGCGTTTCAATCCGCTGCTGTGTACTGCGCAGGAGTTCCGGAGTAACAACGGTCGTATTTGCCATATCTTCGTCTCCCTCGATTAATTGCCGATCCCCGAGCCAGGGTCTGCGTAAAAGTAGACCAGCTCCGCCGAGCTGTCACTTCACCCCGGGAATGGGCTGAACAGGGCGAAGAACAGGCCATTTGGGGCCTGCGTGAATTGACTACACGTTGAGCGGCGGGGTAAGCGGGCCGGCTCCGTACAGTCCCGTGGGCCATGTCAGGCTGGCACACAAATCGTCGTCGAGTGTTAGCTGTGCCTGCTGTTGTCAAGTCACAGGGTGGCGGCGCCATCGGCGATTCCGTCGCCATTGGTGTCGGTCAGCCTTACGTTCCAGCGGCCGTCGCCGTCGGTGTCGACGTAGCCGGTCAGACCTTCTGGCCCGTTGCACAGCACCCGGTCGGCCACCCCGTCGCCGTCAGCGTCGAACAATCGGTCATCGGGGTGACCGTGACCGTCGAAGTCGACCAATGAGCCACCGGTGTGCTCGACGCCGTCCAACCCCAACCACCGCAGCTGGCCGCCTCGATCGACAGCCACCGACCACGTTCCCGACCCATCGTCGACCAAGTAGCTTTCCGGGGTTCCGTCGTTGTCGATGTCCAGCACCGCGTGGTCGGCCAACCCGTCGCCGTCGAAGTCGGCCAGCGCGTCGTCCCGCATGCCGTCGCCATCGAGGTCGAGGCCGATCGCGTCGAACTTGCCGTCCCCGTCGAGGTCGAGATCCGGCGGGCGAGTCCACATCGCGGCCGTGCCGTCATCGTTGCCCAAGCAGTAGTCCATGCCCGTTTCGACGCCGGGACGGCGCTCGGGGTTCCACCGCGTTGAGAGCTGTTCTCAAGTTTGGATGGTCGGTGTGAGTGCCGCGCGCAGGATCTGACGGTCGTTGGTCACGATAGTCAGATTCCGGCGGGCGGCTTGCGACACCAGGACCCGATCGAACGGGTCGGTGTGGTCCCAGGCGAGTCGCCCGGCGAAAATGGCGTCCTCGGCGTCGATCGCGAGATTGCGAGCCGACATGTCGGCAAGAACGTCTGTCCAAGCAGACAACAACGGTTCCCCGTCGAGACGGCCCGAACGCGTCTTGATCACGATCTCCCACGCCGACGCCGCCGACACCATCACCTCAGCGCGAGGATCGGTGAGGACCTCGCGGACCGAGGCATCAACTCTGTGCGGCGTGCTGACCAACCACAGCAAGACGTGGGTGTCCAGTAGCAATCGCGCCGGCCCAATCAAGGCGAATTGCCTTCCCAGGCCGAAATTTCGGATTCCGACAGCGGATCGTTGAACGTGTCCGGCACCGTCAGCGCGGGTAGCTGGCCGAACTCGCGCGGCGCCGGATTCACCGGGGATAAGACTGCGACTGGTTTGCCATGGCTGGTGATCATGACAGCGACCCCCGTGCGC